>DATFJG010000109.1:0-2729 GCA_035269305.1 Clostridia bacterium | reverse complement strand
CTGTCTATTCGTGATGCGCGATTTTATTTGTTCAGCATTACCAAACATTATCCTGAAAATATAATGCTCCAAAAAGCATGCTTTTGTATTTGCTTTTGGGTTAACTTAATGACATTGGTCCCCAGTGATTTGTATGGAGCGTTAATGCCCAACTTCGCTTATCAATTCCTGCAATTTAATAAAACGTATTCTCGAACTATGTTGGCTACATTTCCCTAAGTAAATTTTATCAATGTAGTGTAGAACCTTTTCTTTGTCAGGGTAAACTGTTAAGAAAGCTTCCCTATTTTCTTTAATATATGACATCAATTCATATACATCCCCTGATAACAACTCCCCCTTGCAAAACTTTCCCAAGAGCAACTCTCTATATCGTTCTTTATTATAGGGGAAATCAACTGGTTCAGACTTAGCTTTTGAACATTCTTTTTTGGGCTTAATTCTATAGGTATAAGTTGTCGCATTCTGGTTTATTTCGGTTTTTAATTGTTTTTGGACTTCTGCATCAGCATCATCCAAAAGTTTTTGAATCAAAGTTGCTTTGTTTTTCAAATTAAATTCATTTAACTCTATTTCCCTAGATACAAAACTTCTTTTTACACCGCCTCCTTCATGAATCACATCAACAATCTTGCGCATTATAACTGCCTTATTCGACAAATCCAAAAAGTATGCAATGCCATCCTCAAGGCAGTTTTGACTTACCCATGTGTACAACTTACCTAAATGGTTTTTGTAAAACTTCTCTGCAGAAAAAAACAGTATGCCAGTATACCCTATTTTTTGTAGTTTTTCGGCTCGCTCAGTGAACTTCTCAATATCTTTGTCAGCCCTGAAGTAGTCAATAAAAAACTTTTCCTCACTTTCAATAGTAAATCCTGGGCGATATCTTGTCCCAGGAATTAAGATAGATTTTTTAATCTCAGAATGTTCAAACTGTTGTTTTAACCATAAGTTAATCATTTGCATGGCTTGCAAATATTCTTTGGAATATTGATATTCATACTCCGCATATGGGCAATCTTTCATATCTCTATGCCTAAAGTGTGGTCTTTGTATTTCCCCATGGCAGTACATGATTTTTCCTCCACACTCTGCACAACAAAGATCGCCCTTTCTACTTGCCTTACGAAGCTTGATTTCATAGTCAAAATCAAATTCATTATGCTCATTATAAAGCTCATAAAGCGCTACTACTTTATTATCCAGTTTGGCAATTAGCATAATTTCCTCCTAAACATTCTATACGTTTCATAATTCTTTCTTCAGTTTTTAAGACTTTAATCTATCTATCATAAATATTTATTGCCTCTGTAAGTTTTTTATTTAAGGTTTCCTTCAATCACAAGGGACGGTTCGAGACCAGTGATTAAAAATAACCGTCCCCAGGATTAATAATCTATGTTCTTGAATCTATTATCTACTGTTTCAAAATGCCACCTTTTAGGTATTATAAGTCCGACTAAATGAATCAAGATTACTACTACAGCACCTCCTAAATACCCCCAGAAACCATAGCTCAATCCAAATTTAACTATACCGCCAATATAAAATACAATTATCGACATGTTTGATAACAAATCCATAATTTCTCTTGCAACCCTATTTTGAAACCTCTTACTTCCAAATAAACTGTCCAATGTTCTATACAGTACTGCTCCAACGACTACAATAAATGGACTACCACCGAAAAACAGAAGCGTTATAAGTATTATTCTACCAACTATTTCGATTACCATTATTTTTTCCTTTCTCCAAACTAATGGATTAAGTATCTTTGTTCGCCAATAGGTATAATCAATAGGGTCAATCCCCAGTTATTATTCCCAATCGATTAAAAATACCGCCGCTCTACCAATCAAAAAGTACCGTCCGAGACCAGTGATTGTTCAAAAAGTACCGTCCCCAGTGATTATAAGGTAATAGTAGCAAACCACTTTCTGCATTCATCTATTTTTAATTAGTCCTTCATATCTCATAACTAATCGATATATTTTCGATTTATCATCATATCCAATAAAACTATACGTTCTATGAAACCCAAGTTCATTCATAACCTTATCAATAGAAGAATCCATAGATGGAATATTACTTCCATTTTCAAAATCATCCCAAGCCTCGATTTGATAATACAGATTTGAGATATCTCCACAATCGCCGTATGAATAATCGCCAAGATCATCAATTTTAAAATAAGTAATTTGTGGATATACTGCATTATTTTTGTTGTAGAAAAAATACAACCTATCCCTAATTATTGATTTAAGAGTTGGATCTTCTAGAAACGCATTATATATGGTTGCTTTTTTATCATCCATTTAATCACCTTTAATTACATCCAAATAAAAATCAAAAAGAACCGTCCCCAGTGATTTTTTGTATTTAATAATTTCTTTTATTAATAATTCAAATAATGATTGTTTCACATTCATCGATTTCTAAATTTCAACTTTCAATTTGTAGGGATGTCATTACTTATGACGCGGTTCTCCACCATTACCAATCAAAAAGTACCGTCCCCATTCAATGTCATTAAGTTAACCCAAAAGCAAATACAAAAGCATGCTTTTTGGAGCATTATATTTTCAGGATAATGTTTGGTAATGCTGAACAAATAAAATCGCGCATCACGAATAGACAGATTACGAATCTGCCTAAAATCATCGATTTATTTTTTGTGCTATACTGTTCTGTAGTTGAAGCTGATTGCCCTGCCTCGTCTTACAAAT
>DATFJG010000108.1:0-22853 GCA_035269305.1 Clostridia bacterium | reverse complement strand
ATATTCTTTAACTCTCGGATGTTACCTGGCCAATCATAATCTCTAAAGAAATCTATTACATCTTCAGATAAATTTATCGAATTAACTGTAGATTGATCAATTAAATGCTTTGCCAGTGGACCTATATCATTTTTTCTTTCTTTTAGACTAGGTAGATGGATATAGCCCATTTTCAATCGATAATACAAATCTTTTCTAAACTCATTATTAGAAACTCTTTGTTCTAAGTCTTTGTTTGTAGCAGCAATAACCCTTACATTTATAGGAATGATCCTATTACTACCAATTGGCATGATCTCTTTTTCTTCAAGAACTCTTAACAATCTGGTTTGCACTTTTAAGGATACATCACCAATCTCATCAAGAAAAATAGTCCCGCCATCAGCTTCTTCAAAAAGACCCTTTTTACCATTTTTTTTAGCACCGGTAAAAGCACCATCAACATATCCAAATAATTCTGATTCAATTAAATCATCAGGAAGAGCTGAAAAGTTAATTGCCAAGAATTTCTCTGAACCTCTTGATGAATGGTTATGAATGGCACTAGCAAATAACTCTTTACCCGTACCGCTATCCCCCTCAATCAAAATAGTTATATCTGAAGGTGCTAATCTTTTAGCAATTTTTTTAGCTTTCATTATTTCGTTGCTTTCACCAATAATATTTTCAAATCGATACTTAGCTGAGTAGCCTTTTGACAATTCTTTTGTATTCTGTGTTCCTAATGGTAACTGATGATCATATTTAAAACTCACTACAGTATTATTACTTTCATTAGAATTAATTTTTTGAACGAAAACTTCTTGTCCCTCAAGGGATAGTAGGAAAGGAGTACTTACTTGTTCATTCAATAAATATGATAGGAGTTTTTTATTATAGATTAACTCTTTTAGATGAATATTCTTAGTGTTTTTATGTCTAATTTTAAGAAGTTTTTTTAAATTATTATTAATCAAAGTCACATGTCCATTTAGGTTGAAGGCTAGTAGGCCTTCCTTAAAACCATCAAGAATATTTTTTAAATCATTTTTTAAAATTTCAGTTTCGGTTTTTTTAAGCGCTAAATTTTTACTTATATTAATAAGTTTATGAAGATAATTATCGCTGAAAATACAATTTGCTTGGTCTAAAAAATCAAAATAATTTAGGATCTTTGCAATAGTCGTAAAATCAAATAGTCGGGGGCCAATGTTGATAGTTTCTTGAATGTAATTAGGAACATATTTTTCTTCCCCAGGTGTAATGGCATATTTAATAGCATTATCTTCTACACCTATTGTAGGATAATAAGGTATATACTTTAAATGATTTAGTCCAAGGGTTTTTAAATTTTTTATTAGTTCTTTAGATGTTTCTTCTAGGTCATTCACTAGTAGTACCTTACTATCTTTTGGAATAGAAATAATATCTTGTAGATAATCAAAATTTAAAGTTCTCTTGCCAATGATTTTGTCAACAGTTGAGTTGAGTTTAACAAGGGCAAGGGTTTCTTCATAAACAAGATCAGATGAAAAAATTACAAGATCACAATCATTAATCATAAAATTACTTTCATGTACAGTTGAGTGACACGTCAAATCTATTAATGTTTCTGGTAAGAAAGTAAAAATTTGCTTCTTTAAAGCATCAATTGTTTCATAAGAACCTGCAATTAATTGTACTTTTTTCATAACTTACTCCCATCTTTATTCAAAAGTGCCTTTTTGAATCATTATATTTTTTTCCATCATAATTTTTCCATTAGCAATGACATATTGAATGTTTAACTCATCGTCTAAAAGTACTAAGTCTGCATCTAAATTTACCTTTATTTCACCTTTATTTGTTAACTTTAATATATCAGCTGGATTTTTAGTTATAGTCATTAAAGCCTCTTCAATAGAAACGTCATAAACCTTTATAGCTTTTTTAAAAGCATTATATAAAGACATTGATGTGCCAACTGCTAGACCAGTAAAATTTCCAGTACTATCAAAAGCTGGCAAAGACCCTTGGCCATCTGAAGAAAGGGTTATTTGATTAATCTTTACACCTGATTCAATGGCTTTTTTTATAGCCAAAGGTGCCTCAACTTCACCTGCATCTATGAATTGCTTTGTTGTTGAAGTTGTAAAATCAATATAACCACCTTTCTTAGCATATTCTATACCTTCTTTAAAAAGTTGTTCATTACGGTTAATATGCGTAGGTAGATACTGTGTAATAGGAATTTCTGTATTATTTACGATTTCGATTATTGGTTTTAAACCTTTATCAGAGTCTCCAAGGTGTACATTTAGAATACCAGCCTTATTTGATAAGATGCCAGCGGTTCGTGTATCAGCAGATAACTTTGAAAGTTCTTCGAAACTTGGTTGACTAGAACGGTGATCAGAAATGGCAATTTCTCCGACGCCTATAATTTCTTCAATGAATAATAAATCCTTCATGACATCATTAGTTAATGTAGCGATGGGTAGTCGATAACTACCACTATAAACATAAGCAGAAACGCCTTCTTCTTTTAATCCCTTGGCTTTGGCAACAAGACTTTCCATACGTCTGGAAATGCCATCTGTACCGATACAGCCAACAACTGTTGTCACACCAGCACTAATCATATTAGAGAGTTTAATCTCAGGTGTTCTTGTTTTAAAACCACCTTCACCACCACCACCTAATATATGTACATGTGAATCAATGAAACCTGGTACTGCTGTTAAACCTGTACCATCAATAATTTTTAAGCCAGAATAAGAAATATCTAATTGTTCATCTACATCGATGAATTTTCCTCCTGCAATTAAAAGATCTTTTTTGCCTATGGCTTCAGGTTTAAAAGTTTTAACATTTTTAATTAGTATCATAATTTATCCCCTCCACCTTATTTATTTGCAATTTTCATTCCAAAACAATATATGACTATTATATCAAAAAAATACGATTTTAAAACAGTATAATTTATTATTGTTCATAATTTAGACTAAGATGTATGTAAAGAATATGATATAATTATATGGAATCAAGTAAATATATTGGAGGTAAAAATGGAGAATTATTTTGATAAGAATTTTTTATGGGGATCCGCGTCTGCTGCATATCAAATTGAAGGAGCCTATAAAAAGGATGGAAAGGAACTATCAATATGGGATGAATGGAGTCATTTGCCTGGAAAGACTTATCAGGGTACAAATGGCGATGTGGCAGTGGATCATTATAATCGTTACGAAGAAGATATTTCATTAATGAAAGAAATGGGCTTAAAGACTTATCGCTTTTCTATCGCATGGACAAGAATTATTACTGACGAAGGAAAAGTAAATAAAAAAGGCATTGGGTTTTATAGTGATTTAATTGATGTTTTAATATCCAATGGTATCGAACCGATGATCACTCTTTACCATTGGGATTTACCTTTATATCTACAGAATAAATATAAAGGGTGGGAAAGTCGGGAAGTAATATCAGATTTCCTAGAGTTTGCTAAGGTCTGTTTTGATTCTTTTGCTAATCGAGTAAAATATTTTATTATCATGAATGAACCAAATATATTTACTTTTCTTGGTTATGCTATGGGTATTCATCCACCAGGATTAAAAGATTTGAAACTATACTTAAAAACTTATCACCACACAGCATTAGCCCATGCAAAAACTGTATTAATGTTTAAAAAGAAGGGTTTTGATGGAATGATTGGTTCATCCATTGCCTTTAGTCCAGCTTATGCTGCAAGTAATGATTCGAAAGATCTTGAAGCTTTAAATAACTATTATCAAATGATTCATTGGTGGCAATTTGATCCATATTTTAAAGGTAGTTATCCTGATCAAGCAATAAAGTATTATAGAGAAGAAAATGTTTTACCTGTATTAAAAGAAGATGATTTGAAATTACTAAAAAAATCTGCTGAATTAGTAGATTTTATTGGCATTAATTATTATCAAACAAAAACAATTGCCTATAATCCGTTAGATGGCGCAACCCTCCAAGGTTTAAATACAAGTGGTAAAAAAGGAAGTCAAAAAGAAAATGGTATACCAGGGTTGTATAAAGAAGTTAAAAACGATAGTTTAGAATATACTGATTGGGATTGGGCGGTCGACCCTGATGGTTTAAGATACGGTATGGTTGAGTTAAAAGAAAGATATGATTTACCAATTATAATTAGTGAAAATGGCCTAGGTGCATTCGATACTCTAGTGAATGGGAAAATAAAAGACGAGTATAGAATTGATTATTTAAGAAAGCATTTAATCGCTTGTAACCAAGCACTTAAAGAAGGGGTTAATTTAATAAGCTATTGCACTTGGTCTTTCACAGATTTACTTAGCTGGTTAAATGGGTATCAAAAAAGATATGGTTTTGTTTATGTTGATTTTGAGAATGATTTAAAAAGGATTAAGAAAAAGTCATTTGAGTGGTATAAAAACGTAATATCGACTGAAGGGGAGAGTATTTTTAATGAATAATAATTATTTAGCAATAGACATAGGTGGTACTTCAATTAAAGTGGCTATTGTAAATAAAAAGGGAAATCTTATTAGTAAAAAAAGCTACTTGACGCCGCAAGACACTTATGAAGGGTTATTAGTATCTGTAAGAAAGATTATAGCTCATTACAAGAATGAGTATAAAATTTCTGGTATTGGTTTTGCTATCCCTGCTGTAACAGATTCGATGAATGGTATTATTAAAAGTAAGGGGAGTCTAATTTATATAAAAAATAAACATTTTGTTCAAGATTTAAAGGAAACTGAAGGACTGCCAATCATTATTGAAAACGACGCAAATTGCGCTGCTTTAGCAGAAGTTTGGTTAGGATCTGCTAAAGATAATAAAAACATAGTTTTTTTAGTAATTGGCACAGGCATTGGTGGCGCTGTTATAAATAATAGAAAAGTTGTATCAGGAGCAAATTTATTCACAGGTGAATTTGGCTATGGCATTCACAACTTTGATTACGAAAATTTAACTGGCAATATTTGGAGTTTAACCAGTGCAACTCAAATTTTAGTAAATAAAGCAGCTAAGAACTTAGGAATAGATGCTAATCAATTGAATGGGAAAAAAGTTTTCCAGTTGGCTAAAGAAAACGATTCCCTAAGAAAGTTAATAGATGAATTTTACTTTAATTTAGCTATTGGTATTCATAATATTCAATATTATATCGATCCAGAAAAGATAATTGTTGGTGGTGGTATTAGCCAAAGAGCTAATCTAATTAAAGAAATTAATTATCGACTAAGAATTATCTACAAGAGATTAGGCATTGATGAGATATTTCCTAATTTAGATACTTGTACTTTTCATAACGATGCGAACTTACTTGGTGCAGTTTATAATTACATTCGCTAGTAAATTTTTTGGTAGAATTGTATTAAGTATGCTAAGATAAGTTCTTATATTATCATCAAAATATTTCTTTTTTAATTAAAAAATTGAAAGGTTGGTTGAAAATGGTTCAATATGCTAAGAGAAGAAAAGCAATGGGATATACCATAGATTCTATGCACAAAATTATGGAATCTTTAACTAATGAAGAGCTGATATCTTTTGGTGGTGGTGCACCTGCAAAGGAAGCTTATCCGTTAGAGCAAATTAAAGAGATAATGCAATCCATTTCAAATAATGAAGAGAAGATGTTACAGGGACTTTCTTATGGGGCTACGATAGGATTAGCACCTTTAAGAAAAGAAATAATAAAAAACTTATTGATTCCAAATGGTATACAAGGAAATACAAATGAGGTAATGGTTACAGCAGGCGGAATTCAAGGGTTGTATCTTGTTGGCAGATTATTCATTGATCCTGGCGATGTGATACTAGTAGAAGCACCAACATTCATTCATGCAAAAATGGTTTTTGATGGATTTGAAGCTAAGTTTGTATCATGTCCTATGGCATCAGATGGTTTAGATCTTGAAGTTCTTGAAGAAAAAATTATGACTTATCAACCTAAAATTATTTATACTATGCCAACTTTCCATAATCCTACAGGCATTTCTATGTCTGTTGATAAAAGAAAAAAGATGGCTCGTATCGCTGAAACTTATGATGTTATTATTCTTGAAGACGATCCTTATAGTGCAATTCGCTATAATAATAAAGATATAAAACCTGTAAAATCATATACTAACAGTAAAAATATTATATACGCTAGTAGTCTATCAAAAATATTTTCTCCCGGAGCAAGATTAGGGTATTTAGTTGCAGATTCAGAGATAGTAAAAGAACTTGTTGAAATGAAGCTATCAACTGATACCTGTACTAATGGTTTTACACAGATGATTTGTGCTGAATTTTTTAACAAAGGTTATTACCCACTACATTTGGAGAAAATTACGGATATTTATCGCTCTAGAAGAGAGGCAATGGCGAAGTCCATTGACTTGTATTTTCCAAAAGGAACTAAGCGTACCTCACCAGAAGGTGGTTTTTATATTTGGGTAGAGTTACCTAAGGGTTTGGATGGAAGAAAATTATTACCAGAAGTTAACGAAGCGGTTAAAATTACCTATGGTTGTGGTAGTGATTTCTTTATTGAAGAAAATAATGATGGTAGTGAATTTATTCGTTTTTCATTTGCAGGAATAGAGTCACATGTAATTGAGAATTCTATGAAGATTCTAGGCAATTTTTTCAAATCTAAGCTGTAAAAACAAATTGTATTTAAAATAGGGGGTTAAAATGAATGCTGTTAAGGAGAAAATGTTAAATAAGGAAAGACCAATAGGGACTTTTTTAGCCATGGCAACTCAAAGTCATGTAGAAGCTATGGGTAATGTTGGTCTTGATTATGTTGTGATTGATACAGAACATGGGCCATATGATACTGAAAACATGATTAATCTAATACGTGGAACTGAACTCGCTAGTATGACGCCTTTTGTACGTGTTGCCAATGCAGATCACAAAGAAATACAAAGATGCCTAGACCAAGGCGCTAAAGGCCTTATCATTCCAATGTTAAATAGATTAGAAGATTTTAAAAAGGTTATTTCACTTGCTAAATATAAGCCAATCGGTAATAGAGGATTTGCAGGCGTTCGATCTAATGATTATGGATATGATGAGAATATAAAAGATAGTATTGAAGTTTTCATGAAAAAATGTAATGATGAGGTTTTGGTTTTACCCCAATGTGAAACAAGAGATGCCCTTGAAATTATTGAAGAAATCGTTGAACTTGAGGGTGTTGATGGAATATTTGTTGGGCCCTTTGATTTATCTATTTCTCTAGGCGTTCCGGTTCAGTTTGACCATCCAAAATTTATAAAAGCTATTGATCGCATTATAAAGGCATGTAATCATTCAGGTAAATTTGCTATAATTTATGCTTCAAATCCTCAAGGAGCAAAGGAAGCCTTTGATAAGGGTTTTGATAGTGTTGCCTATAATATAGATGCTAGTATATTTATTGAAGGGTATAAGAGAGGAATTAGCGAAATTAGAAAATTACTAAAAAATAGTTAATTAATTTGAGTCGTTCATTTTTTAAAAATACTAGACTATGAAAAAAGTATTACTATTAAATAAAACGACCGCTAAATTGTTAGAATTTTAATCTAACGGTTTGGCGGTCGGTTTTTTAAGAGAATATTCTTGGTTATTAGATTCTAAAAATCTCTACCTTTACCAGAATCAGAAATATCTACTAGGTCCATTGGATAGGGATTAAAATAGTACTGTTCGAGCAAATAATCAACTTCATGTTTGATAGCCCAACTTCTAATAATATTAACTGGGACACTTAATGGTAGTTTACCATGTCGATACTGTTTGATAATGTCGAAATAATAGTTCTTTTCATCAGCTTTTAAATAATCTGAAACAAATCCAAAACAATGATCCAATATATTGATGTTTTTCGTATATTTTTGTTCTTCATTAAAAACTTCTAATAATGCGTCAAAATACAAATCAATTACTTCTTCAGCAGGTAACTGGTCATGGTTGGCACAAATTCTACCCAATGCACGCATACCATTTTCACTATAGGATTGCAATAAAAATTTATGTTGTGCTTGAAACTTTACTAGATCCTTTATTTTTAATGATTCCTGTATTGCTCTAAATCTAAAAAGTGTATAAAGTTTTGTTAAAAAAGACTCTCTAATAGTAAAATTTCTTAATCTACCCTCAGATTCAACCGGGTAATTTTTATAGTGGGAGAGTACTAATTCTCCAAAAATTCCAGTTGCTTTACCACCTTGGATCTTATTATCTTTGGAAGGGTAGAATTTAACATCGCCAATACCGCAAGAAGGCGACCGACCTTTTAAAATAAAACCATCAGCATCAGGATTATTTTTAAAAACCTTTTTAGCATACTCACGAATATCCTCAGTAAAATCTAATTCAGTTGCACGTTGGTATAAGATAAATTCATCGCCATCTTTTACAAGAGATAACCATTGCCTTGGGACACCTAATCCTATTTCAACTTCAGGGCAGACTGTTTTAAACTCAACATGAGGTTTAAGTGCTGTTATGAAATCATCATTGACAATACCACCATCATATCTACAACTTTCAAAAGTTAAACATCGACTAACAAGTATTTTTGGCTTATCTCTTTCCATAAACATCTCCTTTATAATTCTACAATTTTTTTAACGTAGGCATCGATATCAAATTTCCTTTGAAGCCCATTTGCATTCATGTATCTTAATTTTCCGAAGACTGGTCTTTCGGTCCAAGCCCGATCATGTTTTCCAAAACACCAAGCTATTCCAGTAAAACTATTTGGATCTCTTCCATCCAATGCATATTTATTATTTAAATAAATAAGTGTATTAAAAGCATCTTGATAAGAAGCACTCCACTCAATTACTTTCTTTCCCCAGTACATACGCATATAATTATGCATATCACCAGTTTTGACAAGTTCTAACTGTGCGGCGTTCCAGTACTTATCATGTGTATTGGCTGATTCAAACGCTTCATTTGAATAGATATATTCTCTTGGATCTTCAATGTGCTCATCCATTGTCTTTAATACCCAATCGTGAAGGAAACTATCAAGAGATTGATTATAACCTTCATTATAATAAATAAAATTAATCGCCAGCTCTCTTCTAACAATTAATTGTTCAAGGAAATTTTCTTGTCCTGTTTTTTGCGAATTTCTAATTTCAAAGGCAATTTCCAGAGGGGATATCTGCCCAAAATGTAAATATGGACTTAGAGTAGATGTTTTGTTTTTTGACGGATCATTACTTTCTTCGCTGTAATCAGATAGTTTATTACTTATAAAATCATCTAGTAAAGATTTAGCATGTGAGTAACCGCCATTAAAAAAAGAACTCTTTTTAACAGAATGATCTAGTTCAAGAGAATTAATGAGTTGGTCTATATCTGTCATTTGAATTGAGTCAAATGTATTGGTATTAAATACGTTTTTATGCTTAAGAGCAGGAAGTGTAAATGGAATGAGATAGTTTTCTATTTGTGGAGAAATCTTTTTTCTAAGAGTATAAGCAGCATATTCTTCTTTGTTTGATGCTATTTCAACAGGAACAACGACATCTGATTCAACTTGAATCATTTGGCAACTGATTGTATTAGCAATATCATTTCGCCATTTTTTTTGTATTTTCAGATAACCTCTATCAGTAATTAAACAACAGGACGCCTGAGAAATCTTTATTACTTCTTCTTCAATGTTCCCTTTATCAATTATTAAAGGAATATTCATTTTTTCTAGTGCTTTTTTAGTTTCTGTAATGCCTTCAAGCATAAAATGATAATGTCTCGCATTAGCTTCTGGAAAATGATCAGTAATAACAAAGTAAACAATTAAAGGCTTATCTAACTCATTACTAATTTTAATTGCTTTATAAAGTGCATGGTTATAATTTACTCTTTGTGAAGCTTGCATCCAATAGGTAATAAAATCATTTTCTTTAATAACCTTTTTATCATTTAAGATTTTTACTCTGTTTTTTAAAATATCCATGGTTTCCTCCATTAATTATTTATGCATAAAAAGAAAGAGATGATTTCATAAAGGAAATCACCTCAATAATTCTTAATAATTAGTCTCTTTTATTTCAAAATATTCTTGTTTATGTTTACAAGAAGGGCAAAGTTCTGGAGCAGTTTTGCCTTCGTGAACATAACCACATTTATTACATTTCCATCGAATAGATTCATCTTTCTTAAAAACTTTATCTTTTTCGATATTCTCTGCTAATTTTAAAAATCTTTTCTCGTGTTCCTCTTCAACTTTAGCTATGAACATGAAGGTAGCTGATATTTCTTTGAATCCTTCATCTTTTGCAATTTCAGCAAACTCAGGATATAAATCAGTATGTTCCTCATTTTCCCCCATAGCTGCAGCTTTTAAGTTTTCAAGTGTTGACGCAATTTTTCCAGCAGGATATGTTGCAGTTATTTCTACATCGCCACCTTGCAAATATTTAAAGAAAGCTTTTGCATGGACTTCTTCATTTCTTGCTGTTTCTAAAAAAAGATCTGAAATTTGCTTGTAACCTTCTTTAGAAGCTTGCTTTGCAAAGAAATTATAACGATTTGTTGCTTGTGATTCACCTGCAAAGGCTTTTAATAAATTTTGTTCGGTTTTTGTGCCTTTCAATGATTTCATTAAATGAAATTCCTCCTAGATAGAATTTTTAATTTTATAATTCGTTTACCCATAATCCATGAATATTACAGTATTCTCTTGCAGAAACTTCTGATGCATCAACCTTAAAAGTTGCTTCTGGTGCTTCATTTGGCTTTAAGTGTTTTCTATAAACAACACCATCTGCTACCAATTCAATCCATTCAATATAATGCTCTTCAGTCATTGGATGTGTTGTATTTTCTCCAACTTTTACTTTATATCCACCATCAACTTTTTCAATAAATGGAACGTGTTTTTCTGTACTTGAATCTTCAGTTTTTTCTTCTAATAACTTCATATCTTCTCCGCAACACACAAGTGTTCCAGCACCTTCATGAAGAATTTCTACTACGTGTCCACATAATTCACACTTATAAACTTCTTTTAATTTTGCCATTGTTCCTCCTTTAAAATCCTCAATATAACAGACTAAAATAACTTTTGTTATTTAGTCATTACCTATACACATTATACTAAAAATATATGTATTTTAAAAGAACTAAATACATTTACTATTATTAAGTTAAATTTAAACTATGAATAAATAAGGAGCGGTTATATAATAAAAGGCATTGTTAACTTGTAATGATTACCAATAAAATTTGATTGCTATAAAAATTTATTTGACTATTACTTTAGATCAAAGTGCTCATGAAGTTTAGCCATGTTTCCTACTCTTAATAATTTTACTATTAGTTTTATACTAAAATAATTAGGATAAACAGAAATCAAATCTCTTTACTAAGTTTTGAGCTTAAATTATTTCATACGGTCTCATATATAATTTGACAACGTGTGCTTGTGTGATATAATAAAAATACCCAGAGGGGGTATACAAGGAGGCAAATATGAATAAAAATCAAGTACAAATAAAAATTGAAGATATGACATGCGCAGCATGTTCACAAAGAATAGAGAATCAATTAAACAAAAGTAATCATATTATTAATGCGGCAGTAAATTTAGCAACAGATACTGCTACAGTAGAGTTTAATCTGGATCAAATAACTATTAAAGAAATTAAAGACATTATTAAAAATACCGGTTATACCGTAAAAACTAAGAAAACTATTATTAGTATTGAGGATATGACCTGTGCTGCTTGTTCCCAGCGCGTTGAAAACCAATTGAAAAAAGGAAAAGGTGTCATTTCAGCTAGTGTTAATCTTGCAACTGATCAAGCAACAATTGAGCATCTAGAAGGTTACAAAAGAGAATACTATGAAAAGATAATAGAAGATACTGGTTACACAGTAAAAGAACAAAAAGAAAAGCATGAGACTCAAGAAGAAATTGACAAAACAGAAATTGCAAGAAAAAAAATGATTTGGAGTTGGGCAATTACCATTCCGATAATTCTTTGGATGATTCCAGAGATGGTATTTGGCATTGCTTTTCCGAATATGTTTGTTTTTAAACTAGGAATGATCGCATTAGCTACACCCATTATGTTTATTATAGGTAAAAAGACCTATGTAATGGCTTATCGATCTGTAAAACATGGTGGCGCTAATATGGATGTTCTAATAGCCATGGGTACATTAGCAGCTTATATCACTGGCCCAATTAGTTTCTTTGTTGGTGTTGAAAGTTATGCTGGCGTTGCTGGTATGATTATGACATTTCATTTAACTGGTAAATACATTGAAGAAAGAGCAAAAGGTAGAGCATCAAAAGCAATAAAGAAACTTTTAGAGTTAGGTGCAAAAACTGCGATAATAGAAAAAGATGGTGTAACAATCGAAGTGCCAATTGAATCAGTTGAAGTTGGTGACTTAATGATTGTTAAACCAGGTAGTAAAATTCCGACTGATGGCGTCATAGTTGATGGGAAAACTTCTATTGATGAGTCTATGGCAACTGGTGAATCGATGCCAGTTATTAAAGAAGTATCTGATGAAGTAATTGGTGGTACAATTAATCAAAAAGGCGCTATTAAAGTAAAGGCTACTAAAGTTGGTAAGGATACATTCTTATCACAAGTTATTAAAATGGTTGAAGAAGCACAGGGTACAAAGGTACCGATTCAAGCGTTTGCTGATCGTGTTACTTCAATTTTTGTACCAACAGTATTAGTCATTGCGACTTTAACATTCATTGCTTGGTTTATTGCACCAGAGTTTTTTGAAACCATAACTAGAGCAGCTTCCCCTTATATACCATGGATTAAATCTGACCTAGGACGTTTCACAAGTGCTATATTCGCAACTGTAGCAGTTTTAGTTATTGCATGTCCATGTGCTTTAGGGTTAGCTACGCCAACAGCTTTAATGGTGGGGACTGGTATGGGCGCAGAAAATGGTGTGCTTATTAGAAAAGGTGAAGCGATTCAAATACTAAAAGAAATTCATACCATTGTATTTGATAAAACTGGAACAATTACTAAAGGTTCGCCAGAAGTTACTGATATCTATACAGTTGATGATAAATCATTCTTTAGTTATGCAGCAAGTTTAGAAAATTCTTCAGAACATCCACTTGGTGAAGCAATAGTTTCATATGCAAAGGGTAAAGGTTTTGAATTCTTTGATGTAGAGAACTTTGACTCAATTACAGGTAAAGGTGTCAGAGGAATAATTAATGGGAAAGAAATTTATGTAGGAAACAGAAAACTAATGGAAGATCAACAAATAAGCATAGACTCATTAGAAGAAGAAATGACTCGATTAGAAAAAGAAGCGAAAACTGCTATGTTAGTTGCAATTTCAGGTGAAATTAAAGGTATAATTGCTGTAGCAGATCCTATAAAAGAAGACTCAATTAAAGCTATAGAAGGTTTGAAAAATTTAGGTTTAGAAACAGTAATGATTACTGGGGATAATAGACATACTGCAAATGCAATTGCCAAAGCAGTTGGAATAGATTATGTTGTTTCAGAAGTTTTACCAGAAGGTAAAGTAAAAGAGATTAAAAAGTTGCAAGAAAAATATGGTATTATTGCTATGGTAGGCGATGGCATCAACGATGCACCAGCACTAACGCAGGCGGATGTTGGTATTGCAATAGGTACTGGAACAGATATAGCAATTGAATCAGCTGATGTTACCATAGTACAAGGCAAATTATCATCTGTAATTACTGCGATTAAGTTATCCCGTGCAACATTTAGAAAAATTAAACAAAACTTGTTTTGGGCTTTCTTTTATAATCTAATAATGATACCAGTGGCTATTGCTGGTTTAATGCATCCATTGATTGCTGAAAGTGCAATGGCCTTTAGTTCAATTAGTGTTGTAACCAATGCTAATTTGCTTAGAAGAGCTAATATTGAGCCTGACAAATCATAAACCCTTTCTTAGGGTTTATTTTTTGTTAAACTAATTGTTGATTTATTGTATTATTTTAATTAAAATAGAATTAGTAATATATAACGGGTTGTGGCGCAGTTTGGTAGCGCACTACGCTGGGGGTGTAGTGGCCGCTGGTTCAAATCCAGTCAACCCGACCAGAAAAATCTGCTTTGCAGATTTTTTTCTTTATATTTGTTAGTTTTCAATGAATCATCATGGGGGGGATAAATATGAGTCAATTTAATTCTGTTGAATACCTTAATGATCAGGTTGATAAGCAGTATCACAACACAGTTGAGTCTATTCACAAAAATACATTGAATTTTCAGCCGTTCAATCAGGCATTGGCAAATTTTAGTGAAGAGAAATTCTGGAAAATGAAATCCTTAGTAAACAATGAATCAATAGAAAAAATTCAAAATGCTATTAAGAATAATTACTTTTCTTATGTTGATTTAGTATTATATTATCTCAAAAAAATTAGAGATGAAGATGATCAGTACAATAGTGTTTTATTTTTGAATCCAAAAGTATTGTCAGAAGCTAAAGAAAAAAAATATGATGATGGTAATCATCTAGTTTACGGTATGCCAATTCTAGTAAAGGGAAATATTGGTGTTAAAGGTTTACCACTAAGTGCTGGTGCAGCGGTTCTAAAAAGAAATATCGCGTTGAGGGATAGTGAATTAATAGGGAATTTAAAGGAAAAGGGAGCCATTATTTTGGGTCAAACGAACCTATCTGAGTTTGCTAATTATATGACATCTAATAGTTCAAATGGCTATTCGGCTATTGGTGGACAAACAAAAAACCCTTTTGGATTATTTGATGTTGGGGGTTCTAGTGCTGGTAGTGCTGTAGCCATGGCAAAGGGATTTGCTGCTGCTACCATTGGGACTGAAACTGCCGGTTCAATTATTTATCCATCTAATCAAAATGGAATCATTGGGTTAAAACCCACACTAGGCTCAGTATCTCAAGATTTGATCGTACCAATCTCTAAAACCCATGATATTGCTGGTCCAATGACAAATAATGTCAAAGATCAATGGATATTATTAGACGCTATTACTAATAGGAAACTTAAAAAGCCTAACTTTGATTCTGATGATTTAACTGGTGTTAGAATTGGCATAATCAAAAATAAAGAAGTAATTGATACCTATAGAGCCTCAGACCAGTATATTTTAGAAAAAGTTAAAAATCAGTTGGCTGAAAAAGGTGCAATCCTTAAGGAAGTAGAATTAGACAATAAACTGTTCTCTTTTGATATTAGTGATGTTCTAGCTTATGAGTTTAAAGAAGAACTTAATAAATTTCTATTAAAAGATTTCAGAAATAAATCAATTAATTCTTTGGAGAAAATTATTGAATCAAATCTTAAAGATCTAAAGAATAATACGCCTTACGGTCAGGATTTACTTGAAGCGTCGCAAAATAATAATTACGAGCCGGGGGCAATCAAAAAAGATATAAAGAACTATCAAGAAGAAAGTTCTATGATTTTTGTAGATGTTTTTAGGTCCTATGATTTATTATTAACCATTAGTAATTATATGACTACACCTTATGCATGCTCAGGTAATCCAGCAATAAATTTTCCTGTTGGTAAAAGAGAAACCGGCGAACCTGTTGGTGCGACGCTTATTGCTGAAAAATATAAAGAGGATAAATTAATCCAAACGATTCATGCATATTTTTGCTAAATCAAATTATAAATTCTTATACAATGTATAGTATGTTATAATATAAATAAAATAAATCAAAAATTGGAGTGTTAAAATGAAGAGAAAAGTTTTGTATTTTTATTTAACTCAATATTATTTACCAGCCTTAATTCCTTTAAAGTTTTATAAAATTGATGAAGTTGTAATTATTAGGAACCGTGGTGAGTACTATTTTGATAAATATAAAGATTTTAAGGATTTGCTTGAATCAGAAATTCCTGATATACAAGTAGAGCAACGCGTAATTGATGAAATAGAAGACCTTAACGGTGTCATTGATAAAGATAAGAATAAAGTTAACTTTATCTACTTTAGTGATGAAATGGGCGTAGAGAGTTTTTATATGCATGAAATTGCTATACAAAACTTTATTACAAGGGTAATTATTTCTCAAAAAAGTTCTAAGTTAATTGAGTTTAAAAATTTTAAAAAGAAAATTTATAATGTAAAAGATATAGCCCTTAATATTGATAACTTCATCGAAAATTTTGGTGGTGAAATAGCATCTCATAATACAGAGATTTTTTCAACTAAGAAAGTAAATCGTTTTATCGATTGGATTATTGCTAATCCTGAAAAATGGCATAATATGAATGTTCACTTATTTAAAAAAGGACAAAAATTTGTTATTCCTAAATTTAAAGATGCTAATTATAGTAATATCTATTTTAATAAAATTCAAGAAAATACTCGCAAATTCATGTATGAATTTTTATATTTTCTTCAAGAAATAGAGGCTATAGATTTTCATCAAAGTCAAAACAGGATTAAGATTATTTATAAAGAACAAGGAATTGCAAATATCTTTAAAAAACCTGGTACTTGGTTAGAGGCATTAGTTCTTCGCGTTTTAAAGAGTATTGAGAACATAGATGAAGTAAAAGCTAGTGTTCAGTTCTTTTGGGATGGTAATCTTCAAAAGGTTCGTAATGAACTGGATATATTAGCAGTTGAAGACCAACAGATGATATGCATTTCATGTAAAGATACAAATAGTTATGGGAAAGAAGCATTAAATGAATTAGATGTTTACTCTAAAAAAATTGGTGGTCGAAACGTAAAAAAATTGCTAGTAGCCACAGAAGATCCTTATTACCAGTTTGATTTAGATCGCAGCCGTAGTATGGATATAAAGATAATAAAATATGAGAATGATTATGGTCAATTGGTTAGTAATCTCTATAATGCCATACATCAAAACAATAAATGAAAGAGTTGATTAAAATGGAAATGACTTCAAAAAAGAGAAAATATTTAGCAGATTTAAGTTTACTATTTGTTGCTTTTGTTTGGGGTGGTGGTTTTGTAGCCGTTAAAGATGCTCTTAATACGGTAACACCTATGTTACTTATGTCTCTAAGATTTATTATAGCAACTGTTATATTATTTATTTTTTTTAGAAAAAGAATTGGAAAATTATCATTTGAAGACTATAAGAAGGGGAGTATTGTTGGTTTTATTTTATTTCTGGCATTTGCAGCACAAACATATGGGTTGCAATATACAACAGCTTCGAAGCAAGGTTTTTTGACGGCTGTTTATGTCATCATTGTACCGTTCTTGTATTGGATTATTTATAAAAAACGACCTCAACTAAAGGTTTTTATTGGAAGTTTTTTGACAATCGTTGGTATTGGACTGATTAGTTTACAATCAGTAGCGGCATTTAATGTAGGTGATAGTTTAACATTACTATGTGCTTTATTTTTTGCCATGCATATTATATCGATAGAATATTTTACTAAAAATATGAATGTTTTTAAGTTAGCCTTTATTCAATTATTTATTGCTTCTATCTTGTTTACAGTGACAGCGCTTTTAACTGAACCTTATACGATTAATTTAACAACAAGAGCCTGGTCTGCAATAATATATCTTGCTGTCTTTTCAACATTTGCATGTTTTACGACTCAAACCATTGCTCAAAAGTATACAACATCATCACATGCATCAATAATTATGTCTTTAGAATCAGTTTTTGCAGCAATTTTAGGTGTTTTATTACTGAATGAAATTATGACACCCCTTATGATCCTAGGCTGTTTACTAATTTTCATAGCAATTTTGATTGTTGAAGTGAATTTTCGAAAGAAAGATATACCGAAAAATAAAGAAGAGTTAAACAATCTGTCTTAAGTACAGAAAGCTAAAAAATCAATAGAGGTGAAGCATTGTGGAATTATATTATCAGGTAGGCATATCATTTGCTGTAATTGCATTATTTGCAAGACTTGCTAAAGTGACTAAAAGTTTCTTTGCACCTTTTTATATTCTAGCAGGAATACTTGTTGGGCCATTTGCATTAGGTTTGGTGACAAATAAAGAAATTATAGGATTATTTGCAGACATTGGTGTAGTATTTTTACTTTTTTACTTAGGGTTTGAATTTTCTTTTAACAGATTGATTAAACACAAAAAAGTCATGGCCATAGCAGGTACAGCTGATTTTTTAATTAACTTTTCTATTGGTTTATTAATTGGTTGGATTATAGGTCTCGATCTGTTTCATATGATTGCCTTAGCAGGCGTTATTTATATGAGTAGTTCCGGAATAATCACAAAAACCTTGATACAATTAAAAGCAATTAATGATCCAGAAGGCGAATTAATTATGGGAATTATGATTTTTGAAGACCTTGTTATGGTACTATTTCTTGTGTTTATAACGACTTTCTCAGACTTTACAGGTGCAATTGAGTGGGCTGCATTGGGCATAGATATTGGGTTGGCTTTAGTTTTTTGCTTGGTATTAGTAATTTTTGGTAAAAAATACCATCATTATATTGACATGTTATTAAAAAGCAACTCACAAGAAGTTGTTTATCTTAGCTTTTTAGGTTTAGTTTTTATTGTTACTACAATAGGGATGAAAATGGGCGTTTCAGAAGCTTTAGGTGCGTTTTTTCTAGGATTAGCTGTAGCAGAAAGCGACCACTGTGAAGGCGTTGAGGCGTTAGCAGTAAAATTCAGAGATATTTTTGGTAGTATGTTCTTTTTTTACTTCGGACTTAATTTTCAGCTCAATAATCTAGAGGGTATGTTAGTATTTATACTAATCGCTATAGTTTTATCAATTGTAGGAAAACTGATTTCTTCTTTAATCATTAGTTCATTGTTAAACCATTCTAAAGAACGAGGTTTGTTAATGGGGCTAATTACTGTTTCCCGAGGAGAGTTTTCATTATTAATAGCAGGTATAGTTGGTAATGAAGTATTTAATTTTCAAGCTTTTTCAATTGTTCTAATACTTGCTACTGCAGTGTTTAGTACTATAGGCTTTAGGATATCAAAAATACTTTGTAAAAAGCAAAATTTATGTCTGATTCCACAGTTGCATTTAGATAAAGAATTTTTTAATTAGTGTTCTATAGTAATAATGAGATTAAATTAATGGAGGTTTTATGTTTGCTGAAGAACGATTAGAAGCAATTGAAAATGAAGTATTACGGAAGGGCAAAGTTAAAGTAAATGATCTTGCTAAAAAATTCAATGTTTCAAAAGCAACTATAAGAAGAGATTTGACTGAACTTGAAACAATTGGTATTTTAAAACGAACACATGGTGGTGCAGTGCCACAAAGTCATACTAAAACAGAATTGTCATATCTAGAAAAAGAAGATCAGTTGCTTAATGAGAAGGAAAAAATTGGTAAGTATGCAGCTGTTTTTATTAAGGCGGGGGATACAATAGCTTTAGATTCAGGGACAACTACCATACAAATAGCAAAATCAATTGATGTTGAGGACATAACAATTATCACAAATTCAATAAAAATAGCAAATTTACTATCAAAAAAGAATAAAATTGAAGTCATACTTACTGGTGGATTGCTCAGGCAAAACACATTAGCTTTAGTAGGACCCTTAGCAGAAGAATCGGTTAATCATTTTAATATTGATAAAGCTTTTCTTGGCGCCAATGGAATAACGCCTGATGGAGGATTCACAACGCCTAATATTGTTGAAGCTAATATTAAGAAAACTTTTATTAAAAATTCAGAACGTGTCTTCTTTGTGTGTGATCATTCTAAAGTTTACAAAAAATCATTTGCAAAAATAGCACAAATGTCAGAAGTTGATGGATTAATCATTGATAGGATTAATGAAGTGACTCTCAAAGAGTTTGAAAAAAAAGGTTTGAATGTTCTTCTTATTCCAGACAATATAAAGTAAATTTAGTTTTAATTATGCACATACTACTTGGTATGTGTTTTTTTATTTGAGAAATTATTTGACAATTAGAAGAACTACCCATATAATTGATTCAAGCACAAACAAGCATTAACGAACACAAATGAAAACATCGAAAAATGTAAGAAAGGATAAATTATGATTATAACAGTTACATTAAATCCCGCTGTTGATAAAACAATAAATATTGACTCTTTTAAAATAAACTCTGTTAATCGTGTTTGGAAATCAAGAAAAGATGCCGGTGGTAAAGGTATCAATGTATCAAAAGTTCTGATGGAATTAGGTGAGAACTCAGTAGCTACTGGTTTTTTAGGTGGGGAGACTGGTTTAGCTATTAAACATTATATGGAGAAAATAAAGATAAATGACAAATTTATAACTGTGGCAGGTGAAACAAGGGAAAATTTAAAAATAGTAGATCCTGAGAATAATACATTCACTGATATAAATGATATTGGTCCTTCAATAAATAATAATAATATTGATTTGCTTAAAAAAACAATACACGAACTAACAGTTGAAAATGAGCTGATTGTATTTTCTGGAAGCATTCCTATTGGTTGTCCAGAAGAGATCTATAAAGAATTAATAGAAATTGCGCATAAAAATGATGCTTATGTTATCTTAGATACTTACGGAAAACCTTTTAAATTAGCATTAGACGGAAAGCCGGATTTAATCAAACCAAATATTGAAGAACTAGAAGCGTACTTTAATCAAAAATTAGAAAAAATAGATGAAATCGTGAACATTGTTCAAAATAAAATAATTCCAAAGGGAATCCCTTCAGTTGTTGTTTCATTAGGTGTTGAAGGTGCACTTTTAATAAATAAAGATTACTATTACAAAACTACAGGCTTGAAAGTTAAAGTAGAAAGCACGGTTGGAGCTGGTGATGCAATGGTTGCTGGAATTGCTTTTTCGATTAAAAATAATTTTGATTCAAAACTACAGTTACTTTATGGTAGTGCAGCTGCAACTGGTAATATAATGACACCTGGCACACAAACAGGTGATATTGAAACAATTAAAGCGTTATTAGAGAAGATATCTATTAAAAAGGAGATGACATCAAATGAAAATAACTGATTTATTGTCAAAAGAAACAATTGAACTAAACTTAGAAAGTAAAACGAAAACAGATGTATTGATTGAGTTAGCAAATATTTTAGAAAACTCAGGAAAATTAAATGATATTGATGATTTTTTAGAAGCAGTTAATGCGAGAGAAAAAGAATTTTCTACAGGTATTGGTAAAGGAATAGCGATTCCTCATGCAAAAACAAACGCTGTAAAAGTTCCAAGTTTAGTGTTTGGTAAAAGTGAAGATGGTATTGATTTTGATTCTGCTGATAAAAAAGATTCTCATCTGTTTTTTCTTATTGCAGTTCCAGAAAAGTCTAGCAATGAACATTTAAAAATATTAAGTAAGTTATCAAGAAGTTTAATGCATGATGAACTGAGAGAAAGTTTGATGAATGCAGATAAAAAAGAAGAAGTCTTACAACTACTTGATCAATAATGTTTAATATATAATTGATTAAAATTCTAGAAACTTAATCAATTGTATTATTATAAATAATATAAAAATGGTATTATAAGGAGGTTTTAATGAAAATTATAGCAGTTACAGCTTGCCCTACGGGTATTGCTCATACTTATATGGCAGCAGAGGCACTTGAAACAAAAGCTAAAGAAATGAACATTGATATGAAAGTTGAAACACAAGGTTCCATTGGAGCTGAAAATGAATTGACAGCAGATGACATACAGTCTGCAGATGTAGTAATTATTGCAGCGGATACAAAGGTGTCTAGGGAAAGGTTTTCAGGACTGGCAATAGTTGAAGCAAGTGTAAAAGACGCTATAGATGATGCAGAAGCACTCATTAACAAAGCATTAGAAGCAAAAGATTCAAAACCAAAGGTATCTGAGAGCACTATTTATGAAAAAGGTAATAAAAACGAAGAAAAAACTGGTGTCTATAAACACTTAATGACTGGTGTAAGTTATATGATTCCTTTTGTAGTTGCTGGTGGTATTGCTATTGCTCTATCTTTTATATTTGGAATTAACGCATTCCAAGAAGAAGGTACATTAGCAGCAGCATTAATGAACATTGGTGGTAATGGGGCATTTGCATTAATGGTTCCGATTCTATCAGGATTTATCGCATTTTCTATTGCTGATCGACCTGGCTTGGTACCTGGAATGATTGGTGGTATGTTGGCTGGTTCTATTGGTTCGGGTTTTTTAGGTGGTATTATTTCAGGTTTCCTTGCAGGTTATACTGTTAAGTTCCTAGTAAAAAATATTAAACTACCAAAATCACTAGCAGGGTTAATGCCTGTACTGATCTTACCATTACTATCAACTTTATTTGTTGGTCTAATGATGATTTACGTTATTGGAAAACCAGTAAGTGCTATTAATACTTCATTAAATGCTTGGTTAACTGGTATGTCTGATGCTAATGCAATAGTTCTTGGTATTATTATCGGTGGTATGATGGCTTTTGATATGGGTGGACCAGTAAACAAAGCAGCATATACCTTTGGTGTAGGAACACTAAGTACACTTGGACCTGGACAAACATCAACGGTTATGGCAGCGGTGATGGCAGCTGGAATGGTACCACCTCTTGGTATTGCTTTGGCTACTGTAATTGCTAAAAATAAATTTACATTACAAGAAAAAGAAGCAGGAAAAGCCGCGTGGGCTCTTGGCATTTCATTTATTACTGAAGGTGCCATTCCTTTTGCAGCCGGAGACCCATTACGCGTGATTCCTTCAATTATGTTGGGGTCAGCGGTAACTGGGGCTATGACAATGGCTTTCAATATTGGTATTGCCGTACCACATGGTGGAATTTTTGTTCTAGCGATTCCAAATGCAGTAAGTAACGTATTCTTATATGCTGTTTCAATAGCAGTAGGTATGGTTGTTTCAGGTGTAAGTTTATCAGTATTAAAACCATCTATAGATTAATAATATTATGGAAGAGGCATGCGCCTCTTCCTTTTTAAAAAGGAGACGA
>DATFJG010000107.1:0-72796 GCA_035269305.1 Clostridia bacterium | reverse complement strand
TATTAGCAAAAGAAGGTTATGGTTTTAAAATAGCAATGGGAACATTAGATGGTGGTAGAATTGGTATAGCTGCACAAGCATTAGGTATTGCACAGAGAGCTTTAGATGAGTCTATTCAATATGCTAAAGAAAGAGAACAGTTTGGTCGTCCAATCGGTAAATTCCAAGCCATTCAGTTTAAAATTGCAGAAATGGCTACAAAAGTTGAAGCTGCAAGAAACTTAGTTTATAAAGCAGCATTGAAAAAAGATAGTGGTGAACGTTTTTCAACAGAAGCAGCAATGGCTAAGTATTTTGCTTCTGATATTTCTGTTGATGTGGCTAGAGACGCTATTCAAATTCTTGGTGGCTATGGGTATATGAAAGAATATCCTGTTGAACGATTGATGAGAGATGCAAAAATTACAGAAATATATGAAGGTACAACAGAAGTTCAAAAAATGGTTATTGGTAGTTCACTTTTAAGATAGGGAGGTAATAATGAATATTATTGTATGTATCAAACAAGTACCAAATACAAATGAAGTAAAAATAGATCCGAAAAAGGGAACACTTATAAGAGAAGGTGTACCAAGTATAATTAACCCAGAAGATAAGCATGGTTTAGAGGAAGCTATTCGACTAAAAGGAAAAGTTGGTGGAAAAGTAACTGTTTTAACTATGGGACCACCACAAGCAAAAGTTGCATTAAAGGAGGCACTAGCTATGGGTGCAGATGAAGCTATTTTAGTAAGTGATCGTGCCTTTGCAGGTTCTGATACATTAGCTACTTCCTATGTTTTATCAAAGGCGATAGAAAAAATTGGATCTTTTGATATTATTTTCTGTGGTCGTCAAGCAATTGATGGTGACACTGCTCAAGTAGGCCCACAAATAGCTGAAAATTTACAAATTTCTCAAGTAACTTATGCTACAAAATTTGAAATGAATGGTGAATTAATAGAAATACGTCGGGCGTTAGAAGACGGTTATAGTGTTGTTGAAACAAAACTGCCAGTTCTGGTAACTGTTTTAGATAAAATAAATAAACCTAGATATCCATCAATAAAAGGTGTTGTGAATGCATTCAGCAAAAGTGAAATAAAAGTTTTATCGGCTGCTGATATATCTTTAGATGAAGAGCGTCTTGGTTTAGATGGTTCTCCAACTAAAGTTAAGAAGACTTTTGTCCCAACACATGAAAAAATGGGCGAAATACTTGATGGGACACCTGAAGAAAAAGTATCAAAGTTAATAAATATTTTAAAAGATGTTAAAATCGTTTAAGGAAAATGGGGGTTATTATGCTAAAAATTAGTGAAGATAAATGTATTGGATGTAAAATATGTATTGATAAATGTCCATTTGATGCTTTAAAAATGGAAAATAGTATCGCTGTTGTGAATGCTGAAAAATGTACACTATGTGGTGCTTGCGTAGAACCTTGTCCTGTGGATGCCATTACTTTAGAGCAAAAGAAGAAAGTTAAAAAAGATCTTAGTGACTATAAAGGTGTTTGGGTATTAGCAGAGCAAAGAGAAAATCAATTAATGAATGTATCTTATGAACTCGTTTCTGAAGGAAGAAAGCTAGCAGATGCCATTAATGAAGACCTGTCTGCTGTTGTTTTAGGCTCTAATATTAAAGAAGAAGCAAAAAAATTAATTGGATATGGTGCAGATCATATATATATTATCGAGGATGATGAACTAAAGGACTATCGCACAAGTACGTATACAAAAGTAATTACAGATCTTATTGAATCTTATAAACCAGAAATCGTTCTTCTTGGGGCGACACATAATGGGAGAGATTTAGGACCAAGATTATCAGCTCGATTAAAGACTGGCTTAACAGCTGATTGTACTAAGTTGGAAATAGATTCTGAAGAAGGAATCCTTTTACAAACAAGACCTGCCTTTGGCGGAAATTTAATGGCTACCATTATTTGTCCTGATCATCGGCCACAAATGTCAACGGTAAGACCAGGTGTTATGAATATGGCAGAACCTGATGAATCACGTAAAGGTGATATTAAAGAAGTTGATGTTAAACTTGGTGAAAGTATTGATTTAAATGTTAAAAGAAAGGTTTTTAACGTAACTTCTGATATTAGCAAAATCGACGTATTTACACGTATTAAAGAAATCGTCAAAGAAGCAAGAGCAAGTGTTAACTTGGAAGATGCTGATATTATTGTTTCTGGTGGTAGAGGTGTTGGTAATCCAGACGGATTTGGAATCATAAAGTCACTAGCATCTGCACTAAATGGAGAAGTTGGTGCTTCTAGAGCAGTAGTAGATGAAGGGTGGATTGATCAAGACCATCAAGTTGGCCAAACAGGAAAAACAGTTAAGCCTAAGCTATATATTGCCTGTGGCATTTCAGGAGCCATTCAGCATAGAGCAGGTATGAATGGTGCTGATTATATTATTGCCATTAACACTGATAAAGATGCAGATATATTTGGTATTTGTGATTATGGAATTGTTGGTGATTTGCATACAATAGTACCGTTAATGATTGAAGCATTTGGGAGTTAACTGATAAATCAATTTAAACACCTCGCTATTTGAGGTGTTTTTTGATATTTTAGAGATTAGTTCTTTAGAAATAAAAATTTCCATTATATAA
This sequence comes from Clostridia bacterium, assembly GCA_035269305.1. Taxonomy (GTDB): domain Bacteria; phylum Bacillota; class Clostridia; order Peptostreptococcales; family Acidaminobacteraceae; genus DATFJG01. Next base: position 70,183 of record DATFJG010000107.1, on the reverse strand, counting down.
TAAGATCAGATATTTAATAAGAGGAGAAAATATGGATGCGAAGAGTATTGTAAAATGGTTTAGTTCAATAGTGGATTCGATACACAATAGTATTATTGCCGTTGATTTAGATTGTAATGTAATCATATATAATAAATCCTGCGAAGATTTTTTTGGTATTTCTAAAGAAAAAATTGTTGGTAAGAATATTTATGGTTTGATTCCTAATACTAAATTACCATATATTTTAGAAACTAAGAATAAAATTTCATCTGAGCAAATGCGTATCAATAATAAAATTGTTCTAACGAATCGAGCGCCAATTTTTTATGAAGGTAATCTTATTGGTGCCATTGCTATATTCAATGATATAGATGAGATCATGATTGCTAAAAATGCATTGGAAGTTTCAGAAACTAATTTAGAGGTTTATAAAATGATTTTTGAAAATGCTTATGAGGGTATTGTTGCTATTGATTCAGAGGGTTATATAACTCAATTCAATAAATCCTATGGTAAATTTCTAAAAGTTAACCCATCAGAAGTTATTGGAAAGCATGTGACAGATGTTATTGAAAATACAAGACTACATATTGTTGCTGAAACTGGCGAAAGAGAAGAAGGATTTATTCAAGAGATAAATGGTAAAAAAATTGTTGCAAGTAGAATTCCCATCACGAAAGATGGTAAAATAGTAAGTGTAGTGGGTCGTATTTTGTTTGAAGAAATCAGTGAATTAGAAAGCTTAGCTAAACGAATCGGCCAATTGAAAGAAAGATACAGTTATTATAAAGATGAGATTAAAAAAATGGAAGAAGCAAAATACTCTTTTGATAGTATTATTACACAAAATGATGAAATGAATCACTTGAAAAAAATTGCTCTTCAAGCAGCACATAGCCCAGTAACAGTAATTATTTCTGGCGAGAGTGGTACTGGTAAAGAATTATTTGCTCATGGTATACATAAAGCGAGTAAACGAAGATACGGTGCATTTGTTAGAGTGAATTGTTCTGCCATACCTAAAAATTTATTAGAATCAGAACTTTTTGGGTATGAAAAAGGTGCGTTTACTGGGGCAGATAAAAAAGGGAAACCTGGAAAGTTTGAAATGGCTAATGGGGGCACTATTTTCTTAGATGAAATTGGTGTTATGCCTATGGAGATGCAAGCAAAACTTTTAAGAGTTTTACAAGAAAAAGAAATTCAAAGACTTGGTAGTAGTAAGATTATTGACTTAGATATTAGAATTATAGCTGCAACAAATGAAGATCTATTATCACTAGTTGATAAGGATAAATTTAGAAAAGATTTATACTATCGATTACATGTTGTGAGTTTAGAACTACCGCCTCTAAGACAACGAAAAGACGATATTAGCCTTCTCATTCAACACATAAGTATAGAAATTGCTAAAGAATACAAAATTGTTGAGAAAGCTTTTGCCGAAGAAACGATTAGAGTTATGGAAAATTACAATTGGCCAGGAAATATTAGAGAACTTCATAATTGTATTGAGCGATGTATGCATCTCTCCTCTAATGAGCTTATCACTGTTGAAGATTTGCCTGAAAGTATTCTAAAACATTCAAATGGTGATATCATAAAGAGTATGAAATTAAAAAGTGCTGTTGAAAAAGCTGAGATTAAGCAAATTAAAAAAGTTTTAAGTTATTGCAATGGGAACAGAACAGAGGCAGCAAAAATTTTAGATATTCACAGAACGTCATTATATAATAAGCTTGCGAAATATAATTTGTAATTACTTAGAAAAGGATTAGAGGTTATAAAATTATATTTGTTATTGTCATATGCAAATAATTAATGTAGTATGAAAATAAGCATACTAAAAGGAGAAAACATGACAAAACAGATTAAAGCAGACCTAGCGTTAATTTTTGTAACACTGGGGTGGGGTATATCATTTATCTTAACAAAAAACTCATTAGATTTTATGGCACCTTTAAATTTCATTGCCGTACGATTTATTACAGCATTTTTATTGTCTTCCCTGATATTTAATAAAAAGTTTAAGCAATTAGACAAAAAAACCTTAGTTCATGGATCAATTATTGGTTTTGTTTTATTTTTAGGTTATTTAGTTCAAACGATTGGCTTACAATACACAACTGTTTCTAATTCTGGTTTTATTACTGGTTTTTATGTTGTATTGGTACCAATTTTATCGACTTTAATTCTTAAAAAAAAGCCCGAAAATGCTGCAATTATTGGTACCATTTTAGCGTTTATAGGCTTAACAATGATGAGTGTTAAATCTGGTCTTAGAATTAATATTGGAGATGTATTAACTCTAATAGGTGCTTTCGGTTTTGCTTTACACATTATCGTTATTGATCGATATACTAAAGACGGTGAATCAGTACTCCTTGGAATTATTCAAATAGGAGTTGTTGGTTTTTTAGGATTATTTGGGAGCATATTTGAAGGTGGGTTTATTATACCTAGTGAAATGGAGTTATGGGGAAATATTCTATTTCTTGCAATTGTATGTACTGCTGGGGCTTTTATTGTTCAGACAGTCGCCCAACGTTATACGACACCTACTCATACCGCATTAATCTATATAACAGAGCCAGTATTTGCAGCAATGTTTGCCTATTTTTTAATCAATGAAACCTTGTCAACCCAAGGGATGATTGGCGCATTTCTAATTTTATTAGGTATGTTTAATGCAGAAGTTTTTCCTAATATAAAAAAGCTAAGAACAAAGAAAAATTCTTAAATTTTACTTGGTTTTTTTGATCAACTGATATATAATACATATACACGGTAAGGGTATATATGGAGGTTGATAAAATATGAAACTTAAAGTAGAAGGTATGATGTGTGGTCATTGTAAAAAGGCCGTAACAAATGCATTAATGAAAGAAGACAATATTGATAGTGTAGTTGTTGATTTAGAAAATAGTGAAGTTACAATTGAAGGAAATGATTTAAACAAAGAAAAAATGAGTAGTATTATCAGTGAAACGGGTTATAAAGTAGTGTAAGGAGTATTTATGGCAGCCTATAAAGATCAAAAAAGTGATTTAGCTATTCGATTAAAAAGAGCAGAGGGTCAAATTCGTGGCATCAGAAAAATGATTGATGAAGAGAAATATTGTATAGACGTTTTAAATCAAATATCCGCAGTGAAAGGTGCTTTAAAGAAAGTTGAATTAAAAATTCTTGAAGAACATACAAAAGGTTGTTTAAAAAATGCTTTGGTTAGTGGATCGGAAGATTATACTAAAGAAATGATTCAAGAATTATTAAAGACAATTGAAAAAATGATGTAATTAATACCTGTGAGGGTATTTTTTTTTGGGAATTTTCCATAATTATTATTAAATCGAAAAAAATATTAATATTTGTAATGAATAGTGTATAATAATAATATAAGTTAACATGGTAATTCATTGAGATTTATAATAGATAGTTGTTGGAGGGAAAATGAATAAGAATAGGTCATGGTATAATATTTCATTAAGTAATAAACTAATACTCTTCATTATCATTATCCTTATAGGGGGAATTTTTACTAGTAGTTTAATAAGTTATTTTTTAGCTAAAGAAGAATTAGACGAAAAAGGAAAAACTATATTAAAAAATAGTGTAAGATTAGCTGAACTATATGCAGAAAGTAAGTATCACTTGGTAAGTTCTAGTGAAATAGAAAGAGAAGCTGTTTTAGAGACTATTAGAACGCAATTAATTGGTGAGAAAAAAGAAGATGGTACTCGAAATTTAGGAAACCAAGTAGATTTTGGCGAGAATGGTTATTTTATTATGTATGATTTAGATGGTAATGAAATAATGCATCCCCGTTTAGAGGGAGAAAATGTATGGTCTGTAGTGGATCCTAAGAATAAGGATTTTTATTTAGTCCAAGACCAAATAAAAAAAGCGATTAATGGTGGTGGTTTTACATATTATAGTTGGAACTACCCTAATAAAAATAATATAGGAGCCAAAGTGAGCTACTCAAAATTTGTTGATGAATGGGATTTAGTTCTGGTTGGCACAGCATATTTATCTGATTTCAATTCTGCCGCTAATAGTATTATAAGAGTTTCATTATTGACATCTATTATTTTGCTGACGTTAGGTATAGTAACTTCTATAAGTTTTGTAAAAAGAATCAACCAACCCATTAATAAGATTGTAAGTGCAATGAAAGCTGTTGCTAAAGGTAAGTATATTAAAGTTGATACAGTATATAATGATCAAGAAATAGGGAAATTAGTTAGTGGATTCAATGAGATGGTAGACTCATTGGAAAAATCCAGTGTTAATCTTAAAATACAACGTGAAAAAATTGAACATTTAGCTTATTATGATCAACTCAGTGGCCTTGCTAACTATAATCTTTTTAAAGAATTTGTTGAGAGTCGCATTGAAAATAATGAGATTCAGGGAATTTTACTACAGTTAGATATAAAAGATTTCAAAGCAATTAATTCTCTGATAGGTTATGAGAATGGAAATAAAATTATCAAAATAATTGGTAATTCTTTGGATGAAATAATATCACAGAAAAATATGATTGCAAGAACTAGTGGTAATGAGTTTTCTATTTGGATGGAAGATAACACAGATATTAACGAGTTAATCAATGAACTAACTGTAGTTTATAATCGGAAGATAAAAAATGTGGATATAGCCTATGATATAGATTTCTATAAAGCAGTTGTTAATTATCCATTGCATGGTGAAACTTTTGATGAAATATTTAGAAAAGCATCTGTTGCAATGAAGTATATTAAAGATTCAAGTGAATCTGGATATATAACTTTTAGAGAAGAAATGGCAAATCAATTAGATAAAGAGATAAGTTTATTAGAACATATAAAAAAGGCCATGGTTGAAAATGAGTTTACCGCAGCTTATCAAAGTAAAGTAGATGTCAAAACTAAAGAAGTGATAGGTGTAGAGGGCTTGACTCGGTGGTATTCAGAAACTTTAGGGTATATTAGTCCTTATGAATTTATGCAGATTATTAATACATCAGACTTATCGACAAGATTTGGTGAATATACTATGAATCTTATGTTTGGCGATTACTTTGACTTAGTTAATAAATATGGACGTAAAGTAACATTATCTATTAATATTTCACCTTTATTTTTTTTAGATGCTAATTTTATAAATATTGTTAAAAAGTATGTTAAAAAATATAATTTACCAGCTGAGCGAATTATATTTGAAATAACTGAAGATGTACTAATATACGATTTCAGAGAAGTACGTAGTCGCATAAGGACTTTACATGAAATGGGTATTAGTATTTCAATTGATGATTTTGGTACCGGTTACTCATCTCTTAATTATTTGCAAGAAATACAAGCAGATGAGTTAAAGATTGATAAGTCATTTGTTGATGAAATATTATCAGATCATAGACGGTATGAAGTTTTTTCATATCTCTGTAAAATGGCGAAAGCTTATGACTATGACGTAGTTGTAGAAGGAGTTGAAACCCTAGATCAATATGAAAAGATTAAGAATGATGATATCAACCTAATTCAAGGATACCTATTTTCAAAACCAGAACGATTATAATTTTATTATTTCATGCGGGGTCCTTATTAGTGCTAAGGACCCTTTGTATATTAGAAGGAAGGTATTATGGAAAGATTTACTGATAAGTTCAAAACTATAAAATTCGTAATGTATATTGTATTGTCTATTGGGATTTTTCTATTTGAAGACATTACTACTACTCGCATTTATCTTTTCGCAGGTGTAATATTACTTTTTTTAGTAACAGAGGTATGGCAGCAACATTTTTCGCAGAAAAAAATCAATATAATAATATTTTTAATTCAATTGTTACTGATTTTATTTTTAGAGTACCAATCAAGATATGCCATGAACTATTTTATCCATTCACTTTATATAATCCTTATTTTAGAGTCAGCAATAAACTTTAAAGGGAAAAAAAGTATAATTTTAGGTGTGATCATATTAGTGGTTGCTAGTATCAAATATATTTATATTATCAGTATAAAAATGAGTATTGGTTCGATTGCCCAATATGCTTTCTTTTTAACATTAAATGTTTCTATAATGGTAACACTGAATTTATTGAGAAAAGTCGTTGAATCAAAAAAAGAACAGGAAAAGTTACAATTATCTTTAAATGAAGCCATTGCTCAAGAGGAACGCAATAGAATTTCTAGAGAAATTCATGATACACTTGGTCATCAAATGGTAAATATGATTATGCAACTTGAAATAATTAATATTAATAAAGAACTTGAAAAAGTACCTAAGCTAATAAAAGATGCAAGAAAAACCCATAGAATTCTTAGAAATATTGTTGAAGATAATTTTAACTCTATGGAAGAAGACAATAACATCCATAGTCTTTTAGATGCCTACCAAGATAAAACAGGAATTAATATTATAAAAGATATAGATCCTACTTTTTATTATCCAAAGACAATTTATAGAATTATTCGCGAAGGACTAACCAATGCAGCTAAGTATAGTCAAGCCAGTAACATTACTATAAAACTATCAGTAGATAATGAATATATATACTTTTTTATTAAAGATGATGGTATTGGGTGTGAAAAAATTAAAGCGAATCTTGGATTAAAAGGTATTAATAAAAGTGTAGAATTATTTGATGGAGAAGTATTTTTTTCTGGCAAGTCAGGATTTTTAATAAAAGGCTATATTAGGAGGATAAAAAATGATTAACGTGATGATTGTTGATGATCAAGAAATTATTACTCAAGGATTAAAAATGATCCTTTCACAATTTGAAAATATTAATGTAACTTCAGTGACAAATACTGTAGAAGGGGCGTTAGATAAGTGTTCATATGAAGTAATTGACGTGGTTTTAATGGATATTAAAATGCCTGGCATTAATGGCATACAAGGGATTAAACTAATTAAAGATAAATATCCTAATATCGAAATCATTATATTTACGACATTTAAAGATGATGAATTTATTCAGAAAGGATTGTCATATGGTGCATCTGGTTATCTTCTAAAAGATGCAACCCCTGAAGAAATTAAGAGTTCTATAGAAGAAATACATAATGGAGGAGCTGTAATTGAATCAAGTATAGCGAAAAAGTTAATAAAATCAATGAGTCGGCATAAAGTTAGCTCCAGTGAAGTGAAGGCGTTAACGCCTCGAGAATTAGAAATATCTATACTTGTTGGACAAGGTTTAAATAATAAAGAGATATCAAAAATACTTTTTTTAAGTGAGGGAACAATTAAAAATCATTTAAGTAATATTTTTTCGAAGTTAGATATTCGGGATCGAACCCAGTTAGCAATATTTGTTCATGAGAACAATTTATTATGACAAAAGTAATGGTTTCAAAGGTATAAAGTGATACAAGTGATATATACATTTTTATAATCAAGTAGTAAAATAATAATATAGAAAATGAGAGTGAGAAGGGAGATAAAAATGTCTACAAAAAAATATTTGAAAATTTTTGTTGTATTACTTGTATTGGTGTTAGTTGTAGGTTGTTCAGATCAGAGTTATGAGGAATACCAAAGTGCTGTAGAAAAAACAGAAAATCTTGAAAGTGGAAAATACTCTATTGAAATTGAGTATCAAACAGATTTTAGCGAAGAAGTTTTAACAATAGAAGAGCTAAAGGATTATTCAAACCTTTCCAACATTAAGTTTACTGGAAATAATGTGTTTAATCAGTTAGAAAATGAAATGCATTTTTATGGTAATTTAGAAAGTGAGAATTTAGGATTAGATCTAGAATATTTTCAAAAAGGTGAAAATAAGTATTTAAAGATTCCGATTCTAGGCAAGTACATTGATCTAAATGATTTAGATACTGAAAAGTTGTCTCAAGAAATGTCATTTGATATTAATGATAATATGAATATTAATTTAGATGAAGAAGCTTTTAAGGAAATAGGAAATCTATGGACTGAAGCTGTTAAAGAAGAAAATGTTTTTAAAGGTAAAAAATCTTTGTTAGAAACACCAGATGGAGATGTAAAAGTTACAGAGTATACTATTGAGTTTTCCCATGAATTATTAAAAGAGTTAATCAACAAAACCCTGGTAATACTTGAAATTCCAAATGAAGTAAGTCCTATGAATGAAATAACAATCGAAGCCTTTGATTATATAGCTTATGTCGATGTAGATGGTTTTATCATTAAAGAGAACTTCGTAATGGATTATTTAGTTGAAGAAGTAGCGGAAGTGGAATCTGGACATTTCAAGTTTGAAATTATTAATTACGATATTAATAAATTACAAAATATTAAAATGCCAGAGATAAAGGATACAATGATATTAGATTTAGATAAAATGGATGAATTTATTGGCGGTTTTGAAGGATTAAATTTAGGTGATATAGATGAATAAGTTATTAATTAAGAATATAAAAAAGAAATATGGTGAACTTATAGCAGTTGATGGCGTGTCTTTCGAAATTAAAAAAGGCGAGATTATGGGGTTGCTTGGACCGAATGGTGCAGGTAAGTCAACAACTATTTCTATGATTTCTACATTATTCAAGCCAGATGCAGGTGACATTACAATTGATGATCGAAGTATTTTGGAAAACCCTAAAGAGATCCAAAAAGTTTTAGGGGTAGTCCCTCAAGAAATAGCGTTATATGAAGATTTTACAGGGTATGAAAATTTGAAATTTTGGGGTACGGCTTACAATCTAAGTGGCAAGGTACTAAAAGATCAGATAGAGAAAATATCTGAAATTATAGGTATCAAAGATCGTTTAAAAGACAAAGTGAAAGAGTATTCAGGCGGCATGAAAAGGCGAATAAATATTGGCGCAGCACTTTTACATGAACCAGAAATTTTAATTTTAGATGAACCAACTGTCGGCATTGACCCTCAGTCTAGAAATCATATACTTGAAGCGATTAAAGATTTAAATGAAAAAGGAATGACTGTCATTTATACAACACACTATATGGAAGAGGTTGAAGCTATTTGCTCAACTATAAATATTATGGATGAAGGAAAAATTATTGCATCTGGCACAAAAGAAGAGTTATACAATATTCTATCTAATAAAGAAAGAATTGATATTGTATTTGATGAATCAGTACCAGCTGATATAATTAAAAGCCTTCAAGAATTAAGTTTTGTTGATGAAATTATAGCAAATGGTCAGAAGTTAGAAATCATAACGAATGAATCAATAAAATTGAGTTCTTTGATCAAAGAACTCAATGGATATGATATTCTATCCATTGACATTAAAAAGCCTAATTTAGAAAGTGTATTTTTACACTTAACAGGTAAAGAACTAAGGGATTAGGTGATAAAATGTTTATTAAAATGATAATGAAAGATTTGAAATTGGTTTTTCATGATAAAGAGTATCTTTTGATTGTAATTCTAATGCCTATTGTTCTTTCAAGTATTTTATCTTTTGCTTTACAGTCTGCTTTTCAATCAACCTATCAGATTGATCAGTTTAAAATAGGAGTAGTTAAAGAGTACTCAGCAGAGGAGAGCTACGAAATTCCATTTATGGAAGATATAGATTTTGATAGTGATGTGTTATCTGATGCAAATGGTGATGAGATTTTCTTTAATAATTTTCTTGACCAAGCTTCAATTAAAGAAATTATGGATTATGAAATTCTAACTTATGATCAAGGAATCCAGAAGATTAAGAATAATGAAATTAGTGCATTGGTTATTTTAGACGATGATTTTTCTAGAGATATTTTTATTAATTTTGTTTCACCTTTTCGAAAATCAATTAATATTAGAGTGATAAAAAATCAATCAAGAAGTATTACATCGACAATTGCTTATGAAATTATTAAGGGGTTTAATACAAGAGTGAACCAAATGATTATTAGTAAAAATGTACTTATTGAACTAGCTGCCGAAAACGATTTGTTTAACTCAGTTAGAAATATTGAGTCAAGGCTTACATCATTTAATGAGTCTTTAGAGGACTATGAAGTAAAGATTGAAAAAACTGCTATTGAAAATAAAAAGACGATTGATTCTACAAGTTATTATTCAGCTGCTATGTTAGCAATGTTTTTACTATTTGTTGCTGGCAATTCAAGTACATTACTTTTAGACGAAAAAAGAAATATGACATACGATCGTATGATTGTATCAGGTATTTCTAAAGGTAAAATTTTATTTGGGAAATATGTTACTATTTTTTCACTAGTCTTACTAGAAACTTTTGTTATGATTGCGTATTCAAGTTATGTCTTGGATGTACAATGGGGAAGCTCAATTAAACTATTAGTAGTTGTCATTACAGCAGCTATTACTGTTGCCAGTTTCGGTTTAATGATTTCAATTATTACATTTAATAACAATAATAGAAAATTAACAGTATTACTTAATAGTGTCATATTTCAAATTCTAGCGGCACTAGGTGGTAGTTTTATTCCAGTGGAAGCCTTACCTCAAATTATGCAAAAGTTACGTTACGTACCATTTAATGGCGTTATATTAAAGTTATTTTTAAATACTATGCGAGGATTGACAGTTCGTGAGAGTTTCTTTGAGTTTTCGTTATTAGCTTTTAATACATTAATATTTCTAAGCATAAGCTATGTTTTAATTAGAAAGGGGGACCATCATGTTAAGAGCCATTAAAATGCAGATGATTAAATTAAAACATCAGTATAAAATAATTCTGGCAATGATTGGTTTAACATTATTAATGATTTTCCTCTTTTCCGGTGGACAAGGTGGTGATTACAAAGAAAATATTGGAATAGTTAATCAATCAGATACTAAGATATCTAAAGATTTTATTAAATCTTTGAGTGAATCGCAGCAATATGAGTATGTAGTTACTACAGAAAAAGAAGCAATTCAAAAATTAGAAGATTCAGAAATGGTAGCTATGATTAAAATCCCAGAGACTTTTAAAAAAGACCTTTTGTTAAAAGACGAAATAACTATTTCACTTACAAGTATAAAATCAGATGTTTCGATAAGATTACTTGAAAATGAAATTAAAGAAAAAATTAATTTGATGAGATCATCCGAATCAATTTTTCAACTAATAGATAGAAGTTTAGAACAGAAAGTTGAATTGGAAATAATTAGAGAAAACTATGAAAAGCATTGGCTATATAAAAAGCCTTTAAGCATAAACGAAGAATCAATTAGTAGTAACCAAATGAACAGTAATCTTAATCATTCGATTATTGGATTTATTATTCTATTTGTTAGTTACTCAATTGTTTATGGTATTGCTGATGTATTAGAAGACGTTGATCTAAGAACATGGCATCGAATGATTGTTAGTCCTTTAAGTAAAAACAAACTAATATTTGCTAATAGCTTGGTTAGTTTCTTTACTGGATTTATACAGATTATTCTAGTATTTGTCATTAGTGATTACTTATTTAATTCAAATTTCTATCAAAATATTTTTCAAGTAAGTATTGTTGCAGCACTATATGTTTTCGCATTAACGGGTATTGCAGTTTTTGTCATCAGTACAGTTAACTCATTTAAACAGATGGATGCATTAACACCTATTGTTCTCACTTCAATGGCTATGCTAGGTGGATGTTTATGGCCTTTGGAAATTGTGAACTCTAAAATCCTATTGTTTCTAGCAAACTTAACGCCACATAAATGGGCTGTGTCTGGTTTAAAAAAGATTATGATTTCCCAATTCAGTGTTGAGGATATTATTCTAGAATTAACGGTTCTTGGAGCTATTGGATTTGTGTTTTACTTTGTTGGGTTGTATCGAATCAATAAGAAAATATATTATTAACTAAAAAGAGCATTTTGCTCTTTTTTTTGATATTAAATATACTAATAGAGCATTGAACTATCACTTTTAAATTGACATATGTCTTAAATAAAAATATAATGAACATATGTTAATTATACTAAGTGTTAGTAGGAGGTTTAAATGAAAAAAGTATTAATTGTTGGTGGTGTAGCAGGAGGAGCAGCAGCTGCTGCTAGATTAAGAAGATTAGACGAGAACATAGAAATTATAATGTTTGAAAAGGGTCCTCATATTTCTTTTGCGAGTTGTGGCTTACCATATTACTTAGGAAATGTAATAGAAGAGCGAGAGGAACTACTTGTTATGACGCCAGAAAAATTTAAAGGCAGATTCAATGTTGATGTTCGAACTAAAAATGAAGTGATAGCTATTGATAAAGTACAAAAAATAGTTACTGTCAAAAATCTAGAAAAAGGAGAAATTTATAAAGAAACTTATGATCAGTTGATTTTGTCACCAGGTGCTTCTCCTTTAGTTCCACCAATTAAAGGGATAGATAATGAAAAAATATTTACTTTGAGAAATGTAGAAGATGTTGATTCAATTCATGATTTTATGATAAAAAATCAACCCCAAAAGGCAGTTGTTATTGGTGGCGGATTTATAGGTTTGGAAGTAATGGAGAATTTTAGAGAGTTAGGCATAGATGTTTCTTTGGTAGAAATGATGGATCAAGTAATGACGCCACTTGACAAAGATATTGCAGAGTTCTTACATGAAGAGATTAAATCTCAAGGGGTTGATCTAATATTGAATAACGGGGTAGATTCTTTTATTGAAAAAAATGATTCGACTTTTGTAAAATTACAGAACGGCGATGAAATTGAAGCTGATATGATTATTTTATCAATTGGCGTTCGGCCAAATACTAAATTTGTGAGAGCATCTGGTATTGAGTTATCAGATCGCGGTTTAATTATAACTAATAAATATATGAAAACATCAGATAATGATATTTATGCTGTAGGTGATGCTGTTCAGATTGAAAACTTCATTACTAAAGAAAAAACGGCAGTTCCTTTGGCTAGCATGGCAAACAAACAAGCTAGGGTAGTAGCAAATAATATTGTAGGAGAGAAAGAATCATATGAGGGTTCTATTGGCACGTCAATTGCTAAAGTTTTTAGTTTAGCAGCCGGATCAACTGGATTAAATGAAAAAGATATGCATCGCTTAAAAAAAGAAATTAATGTTGATTATAAAGTTGTTTTAATGCATGGTAAGCATCATGTAGGTTATTATCCAGGTGCAAAAGGCGTATGTATAAAGATGCTTTATAACCCTAGCAATAAAAAGATTCTAGGAGCTCAAGTAGTAGGGGAAGCTTCTGTTGATAAAAAAACAGATGTATTTGCAACGGTTATTAGATTGGGTGGAACTATTGATGACTTAAAAGCGTTAGAGTTGTGTTATGCACCACCATATGGCGGTGCTAAGGACCTTGTAAACAATACAGGATTCATAGCAAGCAATATTGAAAAAGGTCTTACCCGACATATTGAATGTAATGAGTTAAAAGAATGTTCAGATGATAATGGTGTTTTGTTGGATGTTAGAGATTATGACGAGGTTGAAGAATGTGGTTTGGTTAATAACGCCCAACACATTCCGTTAAGTGAAATAAGAGATCGTTTATCAGAATTGCCAAAAGATAAGAAAATATATATTTATTGTGCAGCTGGTTTGAGAGGGTATATAGCAGTTAGAATACTATTACAAAATGGTTTTGATGCCTATAATATTGCTGGTGGATTTAAATCAATCAATACCACTTTAGGTTGTGATTTCTAGATTATAAGGTTAATTTAAGTAATAAAAATACCCAGAATATTATCTGGGTATTTTTGTTAGTATGAAACTATTAATCTTCTAATCTTACTTTCTTAAAATCATCAAGCATTTGGTTAAAATCATTTAACCAATCTTCAAGTTCTTGTTCATGTTCTAACTCATCATTTAAGATATTAACTGCCATTTGGTAAGTTGTATGATCTTTTCCGTTAGTAAAGTCTGCTAATTCTTTATAACGATCAATTGCGCAATTTTCGGCTTCTAGATTTTGCTCTAAAATAACCTTTGTGTATGGATCATTTGGTTCAGCATATTTACATCTTGCTAAACTAGACCACTTATCAGGATTTAAAACTGGTACGCCACCTAACTGTGTAATACGATCTGCAACCATTTCTGCATGCGCTAATTCTTCGTTAGCATGAATAAGCAACTCAGGCTCAACTTCAGTTCTCATTGGTCCTTCAATTACACGTGCACCAATCCAATATTGGTAATATGCTAACCATTCTTCGGCAAGTGCTTCGTTTAACATACCAATTAATTTTTCTACATCTAATCCTTTAATTATACCTGCTCCATGTTTTCCCAAAATATAACCTCCTAATAATATTTAATGTTTTATATCCGACATATATTATTTACCCATGTAAACAAGGTTTAATCAAAAAACAAAAAATAAATAATATGCTTTTGTTTAAGATACCCTCTATGATAAAATCAAAAGAGAATAAAGGAGTAATAATTTATGAAATTGTACATCAGTTCATTGGAAAGAATAGACAGTATAGAGTTATATAAAATTTTTAAGCTTAGGGTAGATGTTTTTGTTGTTGAACAAGAATGTGCCTATGAAGAAATTGACGATAAAGATATCAATGCAAAGCATATTTATTTAAAAAGTAAGGATGATATTGTTGCCTATTTAAGAGTTTTACCACCAGGAGTATCTTATAAAGAAACCTCTATTGGTCGAGTATTAGTCAATAAAAAATATCGTGGTCAAGCTTATGGGAGAGAAATAATGGTTAAGGGGATAGATTATTGTAAATCACATTATTCTGGAAATATTAAAATATCTGCTCAAGCTTATTTAGAAGACTTTTATACAAGTTTAGGGTTTGAAAAAGTATCAAATATATACTTAGAAGACAATATACCTCACATGGATATGATCTATTATAATTAAAGAGATGGAGTAGAAGATGAAATATTTAGCCGTTAACCCAGAAAATTATATTAACAAAGGAGAAAATAATATGGCAATAATTGTTGATGGAATCATTGGTGCTGGAAAGTCTACAGTAGCAACTTTCTTAAGCGAAACATTAGATATAAAGTTATACCAAGAAATATTAGAAGATCATAGCGAATCATTGACGCAACGAATGCTTGATCGTTTCTATGAAAATCAATCAAGATGGAGCGCAATTACACAAGTAATGTTTTTGAACCATCGATTTAAGGATTTAAAAAGAATTGAAAAAGAGTCGGATCGTGGAATTCTTGACCGGTCCATATATGGCGATGAAATTTTTGCTAAAACAATTTATCAAAGAGGCCATATGTTAGAAGATGAATTAATAATTTATCAAGAGTTGCTTTCCAACATGCTTGAACACATTAAAGCACCGGAGCTTTTAATCTATTTAGACGTATCTGTAGATACTGCTTTAGAACGGATTCGAAAACGCAGTCGATCAACTGAAGGGGAAATGATTCCAAGAGATTATCTGTTAGATTTAAAAGGAAATTATGAAGAATGGTATCAAGCCTTTGATTTATGTCCTAAAGTCAGAATTAACCTTGATGCAAGGGGTGGCTTAGACGATGAGAAAAAAGACATCATTATTAGAAGTATCCCAAAGCACATAATTGAAGAAAAATAGCGATTTATTATCAGTTGTGGGTAGTGACTGATAATAATAAAGTTAATATATAGGGTGATATAGACTTCAGTAGCAAAACTGGAGTTTTTTTTGCGCTTTTTTTAGCACTCACTAGTCAAGAGTGATAAAAAGTTCTTGATTTTTTTCTTTATAGGGTTTATAATATAACTGTAAATAAGTGATTACTAAAAATTCAAATAAAGAAGGAGGTTCATGATGAACTTACAAAAATTAACACAAAATTCAATCAATGCATTGAATAATGCAGAACGTATTTCTGCTGAGTATTCACATGCAACCATTAATCAAACACATCTATTATTAGCACTACTGTTACAAACGAATGGTCTAATTCCATCTTTGCTTAGAAAGAATAATATAGATATAGATGCCATCATTACTGATATAAAGAAAGCATTAAAAAGTCAAGCAAAAGTTAGTGGTGGGAATAACCAGCATATTGGAAACGGGGTAAAAGATGTGCTAGAGTTAGCTGAAAAAGAAGCTGAAAAAATGGGTGATGAATATGTTTCAGTTGAGCATCTAATGATTGGACTCATTAGAAAAGCTGATAAGGCTTTAGAGATACTCTTTTCAAAACATAATATTTTCTTAAAGAATTTTCTCGAAAATCTCGACCAAGTGAGAGGAAACCAAAAAATTATATCCGATAATCCAGAAGGAACTTATGATGTATTAGAAAAATATGGATATGATCTTGTTAAACAATCACGTCAGAACAAACTTGATCCAGTCATTGGTCGTGATGAAGAAATCAGACGAGTGATTCGAATTCTTTCAAGAAAGAATAAAAATAATCCAGTTTTGATTGGTGAGCCTGGTGTTGGTAAAACAGCAATTGTTGAAGGCCTGGCTAGCCGTATAGTAGAAGGCGACGTACCTGAAAGTCTTAAGGAAAAAACTATATTTTCTTTAGATTTAGGTGCTCTAGTAGCAGGTGCAAAGTTTAGAGGTGAATTTGAAGAACGATTAAAAGCAGTGTTAAATGAGATCAAATCAAGTGACGGGAAAATAATACTGTTTATCGATGAGTTACACATGGTGGTTGGTGCTGGCAAGACTGAAGGCGCAATGGATGCTGGTAATATGTTAAAACCATTACTAGCGCGTGGTGAACTCCATTGTATTGGTGCCACAACCTTAAAAGAGTACAAAAAATACATTGAAAAAGATGCTGCATTAGAAAGAAGATTTCAACCTGTTAAAGTTAATGAATCCAGTGTCGAAGATACCATTACAATTTTACGAGGACTTAAAAAAAGTTACGAGTTATTTCATGGTGTGACGATTAGTGATTCAGCGATTATGCAAGCTGCCAAATTATCAGATCGATTCATAGGTGATAGATTTTTACCTGATAAAGCAATTGACTTAATTGATGAAGGATGTGCTTTACTTAAAACAGAAATGGAATCTATGCCAATAGAACTTGATCAATTGTCACGTGAAATTCGTCGATTGGAAGTAGAATTAACAGCATTGAAGAATGAAAAAAATAATAATAATGATAGAAACATTCAAGATTTAGAAAAGAAAGTTGCGAATAAGAAAGAAAAAATGATTAGTCTTAAATCAAGATGGTCAAGTGAAAAAGATAAGATTAATGAAATTAAAGAGTTAAGAAGTCAGATAAACGAATTAACACATGAAATGAAAACAGCTGAACGACAGTACGCTTTGGATAAAGTTGCGGAGCTTAAGTATGGTAAAATTCCTGAACTTAAGGAAAAGTTAGAAGCTTTAGAAGAAGTGTCAGATTTATCCGATTCAAAACTGTTAAAAGAAGTCGTAAATGATGAAATAATTTCTAAAATTATTTCAAAATGGACTGGTATACCATTAGAGAAACTTTTAGAAAAGGAAAAAGAGAAACTATTAAACTTACCAGATACTTTACATGAACGATTAATTGGTCAAGATGAAGCTGTGGAAAAGGTAAGTCAGGCAATTTTAAGATCCCGTTCTGGAATAAAAGATCCAAAAAAACCAATTGGGAGTTTTATTTTCTTAGGGCCGACTGGTGTTGGAAAAACCGAGTTAGCTAAAAGTTTGGCAATCACATTATTTGATACAGAAAAGAATATGATTAGATTAGATATGAGTGAGTATATGGAAAGACATTCTATTTCAAAAATCATTGGTTCTCCACCAGGATATGTAGGCTTTGAAGCCGGTGGACAATTAACAGAACAAGTGAGAAGACAGCCTTATTCAGTTATATTGTTTGATGAAATTGAAAAAGCTCATAAAGATGTTTTTAATATATTGCTTCAAATTTTAGATGATGGTCTTATAACGGATTCTCAAGGGCGTTCTGTGGATTTTAAAAATACAATTATAATTATGACATCAAATATAGGTGCTGAGTACTTATTGAAAGGTATAAATGATGCTGGTGAATTAAGTGAGTATGCAGAAGAAAAAGTGGAGAAAATAATGAAAAAGTACTTTAAACCAGAGTTCCTTAATCGATTAGATGATATTATTATGTTTAAGCCATTGACAAAGAAAGACCTAAATCAGATTGTTGATTTACAAGTAAAGTATTTAGAAGAAAGAATTGTTGATAAAGGAATAAAGATTAATCTAAAAGATGAAGCTAAACATTTTATTATTGAAGAATCTTTTGATCCAATATTTGGTGCAAGACCTGTAAAGCGATATATGCAAAGTACTATTGAAAATCTTCTGGCGGTAGGTTTCATTGAAAACACAATCAAAGAAAATAGTACTGTTGATATAGGTATAGAAAACAATTCTATTGTTATAGAAAAGAGTTTTTAGCACTCTGATAAAAAGAGTGCTAAAAAAGTCTTGATTTTTTCTTTGAATTATTTTATAATGTTCACAGATAGAAAATAAAATATTAGTAGTTTAGGAGGTATATATGAAATTAAAACCATTAGGGGAACGTGTAATTTTACAAAAAGTAGAAGTTGAGAGTAAGACTAAAAGTGGAATTATTTTACCAGATGAGGCGAAAGAAAAACCTCAGTACGCTGAAGTTGTTGCTTTAGGTGACAAAATTGATAATGCTAGTATTGATATTCATTCAAAAGTTGTTTATAAAAAGTACAGTGGTACAGAAATTAGCTTAGATGGTAAAGATTATATAGTTATAGAACTAGAAGATCTTTTAGCAGTAATTGAGTAGGAGGGATATAGATGGCAAAAACAATAAAATTTAATGAAGATGCAAGAAAAGCTCTAGAAAGAGGTGTTAACAAATTAGCTGATACTGTTAAAGTAACATTGGGGCCAAAAGGTCGAAATGTTGTACTTGATAAGAGCTATGGCTCACCACTTATTACTAATGATGGTGTCACAATTGCAAAGGAAATTGAATTAAAAGATAAATTTGAGAACATGGGTGTTCAATTAGTAAAAGAAGTTGCAACGCGAACAAATGATGTTGCAGGTGACGGGACAACAACTGCGACGCTGCTAGCTCAAGCAATTGTTAGAGAAGGTTATAAAAACTTAGCAGCTGGAGCGAATCCAATGATTTTACGTCATGGTATTGAAAAAGCAACAACTGCAGTGGTTGAACGGATTAAAAGTATTTCAAAAACAATTGATTCCAAAGAAGATATTGCTCATGTAGCAGGAATATCCGCATCAGATGATTCTATAGGTGAATTAATATCTGATGCAATGGAACGTGTTGGTAAAGATGGTGTTATTACAGTTGAAGAATCGAAGACATTCAAAACAGAGTTAGAGGTTGTTGAAGGTATGCAGTTCGATCGTGGTTATATTTCACCATATATGGCAGAAGGTAATGAAAATTCTGAATCTAAGTTAGAGGATCCATATATTCTAATAACTGACAAAAAAATAGTAAACATTAAAGATATATTACCAATACTTGAAGAAATTGTTCAGCAAGGTCATCGATTACTCATTATAGCTGAAGATATAGAAGGAGAAGCTTTAGCAACATTAGTTGTGAATAAATTAAGAGGAACTTTCGATGTAATGGCTGTAAAAGCACCAGGTTTTGGCGATAGAAGAAAGGCAATGCTAGAAGATATTGCTGCCTTGACAGGTGGTACAGTTATTACAGAAGATTTAAATATGAAATTAGAAGATACTACAATTGATATGCTTGGCCGTGCGAAGAGTATTAAAGTTGATAAAGAATCTACAACAATTGTAGATGGTCAAGGAGATAATAAGGTTGTTGAAAATAGAGTCAATCAAATTAGAAAAGAAGTTGAAGAATCAACTTCAGAATTTGACAAAGAAAAATTAGAAGAAAGATTAGCTAAATTGACAGGTGGTGTAGCTGTTATAAATGTTGGCGCTGCAACTGAAACTGAAATGAAAGAGAAAAAACTACGTATAGAAGATGCTTTAAATGCTACCCGTGCCGCTGTTGATGAAGGAATTGTACCTGGTGGTGGAACTGCTTTATTATCATGTATACCAGATGTAGATAAAGTAATTGAATTATTAATAGGAGATGAGCAAACAGGTGCTATGATCATTAAGCGTGCTTTAGAGGAACCATTAAGACAAATCGCTGAAAATGCTGGTTTAGAAGGCTCTGTAGTCGTTGAAAAAGTAAAAGAAAGTGAATATAAGATAGGGTTTGATGCATTAAGAAATGAGTATAAAGACTTAATAAAAGCGGGGATAGTTGACCCGACTAAAGTTACTAGATCTGCTATTCAAAATGCAGCAAGTATTGCAGCAACGTTATTAACAACAGAAGCTGCTGTTGCTACAGAAAAAGAAGATGATGATTCAGGTATGGGCGGTATGCCTGGTGGCATGGGTGGTATGCCAGGAATGATGTAATAAATCAATGAGGAGCATTACTAATTGCTCCTTTTTTTAAAAAAGAATTATTGTTTGATGCCTCTTCTTTTTGGTATATATTAATAGAAGTATTAATAACTATATTAAGGAGGAGTTATGGTAGAGTTTAATTTAAAGGAATTACTTGTTACGATTGAAGAAATCGAACAAAATGTTGCTGATTTATATGCGGATTTAAGTACGAAGGTTGATGGAAAAGCTAAAAGATTATTTGAGAATCTAAGCAAAGATGAGTTAAAGCATAAAAAAATGTATGCAAAATTCATTAGTAGATTGCCAGAAAGTGGATTGGTGAATTTAGAAGAAGATGATGCAGATTATCTTGAAACATTAATAAAAACAAATGTATTCAACGACCCAAAACTGAAAAAACATATGGTAAAGGAAGATGCTTTAGTAATAGCAGAAAAGATTGAAAAGGATGGCATTGTACTTTACAAAGAATTAAGAGAGTTATATCCTGAGTTAGACAATGAAGAAATGGATAAAATTATTAAGGAAGAAAAGAAACACTTAAAAACAGTTATTCAAATGCAATTTAACGCAAATATTCCAAACTTAATGTTATAAAAAATAGACCCTTATCAGATTTCTGATAAGGGTTATTTTTTTAGTATTAATATTATTATATTTCGAAATCTATACTGATCACACCTTCTATTTGATTGTTAGATTCAATAACGGTAGAAATTGTCATACAATACTCGTTATTTGCTTGGGATACATATGGTGCAGAAATATATTCCCCGTTTGCCATTGCTTCTGAATAAAAAGGACGATAGGATACATCTAGATTAATTAGATCATCATAATCTCCGTTAAATTTAACTGCTTTTCCTTGAGCATCAATAACAGCAATCAAACCAATTTTATCTGAGATATCCTCGATAGCTCTAAACTCACTTCTATTAATAGCATCGATAGACTTGTTTCTAATAATAGTTTCTATCTGATTCAATGCATCTTTCATTTTCTTTTTATAACCGTCAGAAACTTGTAAACGATTACTATGTTCTTTTGTTGTGTTATAAAAATCATTTGATATATCATAAATATTACTAATGTTTTCTGAAATAATACTTAAATTACTAGATTGTTCTTCAGTAATAGCGGCAGCTTCATCAATCCCGCTAGATACTTTTTTGCTATCCTCATAACTTTCTTCAATATCGTCTACTATAGCATTTGTTAGTTCAAACTGTGTTGTTAACAAACTTCTAATATCTGTTACTGACTTAATTGAATCATTTACTTCATTATTTACTGAATCTAAGAGTTCTTTTGAATTATTCGCATATTTCATTGTCTCTGTAGATTCTTCAGCTAATGTTTGCATCTTATTAGAAATTGTAACAACTTTACTATTAACTCGATTAATCTTTTCTTTTATACTCTCTGAAGATTGGTTAGATTCTTCGGCCAATTTTCTTACTTCATCAGCTACAACTGCAAAACCCTTACCAGCTTCGCCTACTCTAGCTGCTTCTATGGAAGCATTAAGAGCAAGTAGATTGGTTTGTTCAGAAATTCCATTAATAATATCTACTATTGTATTTATTTCTTTAAAATTATCTTCCAAAATTTTTAACTCTTTAGAAAGTTCAATATTATCTTTTGTATTTTGGTTAACACGAGAAACAATCATTTTAATATTTTCATTGTTATTAGAAATTGAATCACCCATGTTTTGAGACTTGTTTTCAGTTACTTTTATTAGACTAGTTATTTCATCAAGTCCATCAATCATTTCTTTTGAGTTTTCTAAGATTGCTCTGGATTTATCTGTAATACCATTAGCACTCACAGCAATTTCTGTTACAGTATCTGCGATTTCTTCGAAGGAAATCTCTAAATTTCTTGATGAAGCATTCACATCATTTAGTAACTTTTTCATCTTTTGAGCAGTGATGGCCATTTCAGATATCAATTGATTAAAATCTTTACTCATTAAATCGATTGAGTTCAAGACTTTAGAATACTTTTGATCAATTTTTATTGATTGATTTGAATGAACTCTACCATTCATTGATTCCTTAATACGATTTTCTACTTTAGAAATATTCTTATCAGAAGTGCCTTTGTTAATTAAATGAAAAATATATGAAATTAGTATTGAAATAAATAAAATATAAATATAAGTAGTTGTTGGTGGTGAATATAAAATATAAGTGAAAATTGAAAAAATAATTGTACATATAATAGAATTTAATAATATCATTTTTTTGGACATTCCTTAGCCTCCTTATAAACATTATTTACATAATTATAACATAATTATTTGAATATTCGCAAAATTACTTTTGGAAATAAAAATAAAATAATTCAAACTTTTTGATACTTTCTATAGTCTTATATATGAGAGGAGGATTTAATGGAAATAGACAATGAAGTAGTTATTGAAGAATTTATTAGAGAACATCAAAAGGATTTATATAGGTTTGCTTATAGTTATGTAAAAAATCCTAATGATGCATTGGATATTGTTCAAGATTCAGTTTATAAAGCTTTGAAGAATTCTAATACATTAAAAGAGCAAGATAAGATCAAAACATGGATGTTTACAATCATTCGAAATACAAGTTTTACATTCTTAAAAAGTAAAAATAAAGAAATATCTTTATCAGTTATAGAAGAAAAAAGTGAAGAAGAAAGTATTTCTAAAACAGAAGTCATCTATTTAAAAAATCTAATCAAAAATTTAGATCAAGAATCACAAGAGCTAATAACGCTTAGATTCTATGAAGACTTACAGTTCAATGAAATAGCTGAAGTTTTGGAGACGAATATAAGTACAATAAAAACACGTTTCTATAAAGTTTTAACTCAAATAAAAAATAGTTATGAAAGGAGTGGATAATTTGAAAAAAGAAATAGAAGAGTTAAAAAAAGAATATAAAAATGTACCAACACCAGATAATCTAAATGATGTAGTAAATAAAAGTATTAGTAATTACCGAAAGGAAAAATCAAAGATGAAAAAAATAAAACAGTTCAAATCAATCGTAGCAGCTTGTCTACTAATTATTACTAGTTTCACAATTGGTGTTAATACAAATGAATCGTTCGCTATAACTGCGGGAAAGATTCCTGGTGTTTCAATGTTAGTACAACTAGTATCTTTTGATTCTTTTAAGATAGAAGATGAAATTGTAAATGCCAATGTAAATATTCCCGCAGTAAAAGGTTTTGAATCAGAAACTTTAGAACAGCAAATTAACCAACAAATTCAAGAGAGAATGAATATGCACTTGGAAAAAGGGAGATTGAAAGCAAAAGAAGAAAAAAAAGCCTATATTGAAACTGGGGGAACAGTAGATAATTACAGGCCTATGATTATTGAAATAGATTATGCAGTAAAATCATATATTGATAACCGTATATCTTTTGCAGTCTATTATTTTGAATCTAGGGCTAGTTCGTATTCAAAGACTTATTACTATACGATAGATTTAGAAGAAAATGAATTGCTAACACTTGAAGACCTTCTTGGAAAAGATTATGAAGAGAAAGTTAACCAAAAAATTTATGAAATAATTAATAAAGAGTTAGAAGTCTCTCCTGCTAAGTATTTTGATGGGGATATGGGATTTAATGGTATTAAAAAAGATCAGAATTTCTACATTAATGAAGATAATCAAATTGTAGTTGTATTTGATAAATATGAAATAGCACCTGGTTCGTCTGGTGAACCAGAGTTTATTATTCCGAACTAATTTATCTAAGTCTAATCACTTGATTAGGCTTTTTTAAGTACATAAATATGTTATAATAAATAAAAGATTAAGAAGGAGCAATTATGGATAATAATATAAAGTATTACTTATTAATGATTTTAGCAACAATTATGTGGGCTGGTGCTTTTATAGCTGGAAAACTAGGGATTAATGAATTTACACCTGTGATTCTTACCTATTTAAGAATACTCATAGCATTTTTGATCCTATTTCCCATTATGAAAAAGAGAAATCCTAAAGATTGGAAATTAGAAAAGGATAGCTATATGCTTGTTTTAAGTTTAGGACTCATCGGTATGACAGGTTACCATTTGTTTTTCTTCAATGCATTGCGCTTTACAACTGCAAGTAATGCATCAGTTATTAATGCCTTTAATCCGTTAATTACTGCAGTATTTGCATCAATTATTTTAAAAGAAAAATTATCAATCAAAAAAATTGCATTAATTATAACAGCATTTTTAGGCGTAACATTGACAATTACCCAATGGGATTTGTCTATAATTACTTCAGGAGGGTTTAATATTGGAGATTTGTTAATGTTAAGTGGTGCTACAAGTTGGGCAATATATTCTATTCTAGTCAAAAAGGGCATGAAAAAGATGTCACCAATGAAACTTACAACGTATTCCTTTTTAGCTTGTGTAATTATATTAACACCATTTGCATTAAAAGAGATAATATTTGATCAGGCATTAAAAGTTCAACCGACTGCTTATTTAGCAATATTTTATATGGCAATCTTTCCAACAGTTGGTGGTTATACGATACAACAGTACAGTATTAAAGCTTTAGGTCCAAGTACAACAGCATTATTTATTAATCTTGTCCCTGTTTTTTCAATTATTATGGCAATTGTATTTTTAAAAGAAGGCTTCTACTATTTGAATGCGTTAAGTATATTAATAATTATTTTTTCAGTTTACACTTTTATAAGGTTAAAAGAAAAAGCTAGTTATAAGTAATCCATATTTAAGGAGCGTATAGATGAGTTATTCACTGAAAGCTTATGATCGTTTTATGTATTTTTTTGAAAAAAAGGCGTTAGATGAGATGCGACAAAACATCTTAAAGTCAGTTAAAGGGAATGTACTCGAAATTGGTCCTGGTACCGGGGTGAATTTAAAGTATTATGACAGAAATACTGTTTCCCAATTGACTTATATAGATGTTGACTATACTAAGGGATTAGAAGTAAAAGCAAAAGAAAAATGCCCGAATATAAGTTTTGTTGATGGAACTGTAGAAGAAATGCCCTTTGATGACAATAGTTTTGACCATATCGTATTTACTTTGGTCTTTTGTAGTGTAAAAAATCCATTAAATGGTTTATCTGAAATTAAACGGGTATTAAAAAGTAATGGAGAGATACATTTTATTGAACATGTATTACCAGAAAAGAAACCACTGAAACCAATTTTTAATTATGTTAATTCATTTTGGCATCAATTAAGTGGTGGATGCAACTTAAATAGGAAGACAGTTGATACAATAAGAGATGCAGGTTTTCGTGTTGATATTTCTGGTAAAGGGTTTAGTAATATTTTTGTAGGTGGAGTTGGCAGATTAAAATAGATATAGGTGGTGAACATGAAATTACATGATATTTCAATGGAAGTTTCAGAAGATGTGCAAGTTTATAAAAACAAAGAAGAAAAAAAGGCTAAATTAGTTCAACAGTATGATTTTAATAATAGCAGTGTATATGAAACCCAATTAACAATGAATCTTCACACAGGAACGCATATAGACGCCCCTTTACATGCAATCGAAAACGGTGAAACGACAGAAACTTATAGTCTAGATCATTTTTTTGGTTCGTGTTTAGTTTTAGATTTTATGGCAGTTGACGAAAAAATAACGGCAAAGGATCTTGAAGAGTATACAATTAAAGAAGACACTTTTATAGTGTTAAAAACAAAAAATTCTTTAGATGAAGCTTTCAACTATGAGTTTATTTATCTTGAAGAAAGTGGTGCAAAATATTTAGCAGAAGCAAAGATTAAGGGGGTTGGCATTGATGGTTTGGGCATCGAAAGGAATCAAAGTGGTCATCCGACCCATAAAATTCTTCTAAAAAACAAAATACCAATATTGGAAGGATTAAGATTAAAGGATATTAAAGAAGGTTATTATGAAATAGCAGCTTTTCCCATTAAAATAAAAGATGTTGAAGCCAGCCCAGTAAGAGCTGTTTTAATTGAGAGATAAAAATATTAATAAGTTGAAGAAAGGAATATAATATGAAGATATTTTCATGGAATGTTAATGGACTTAGAGCAGCCACAAAAAAAGGATTGGTTGATTGGATTAAGGAGGAACAACCTGATATCCTATGTATTCAAGAATCGAGAGCAAATTTAGATCAATTACCTAAAAAAGCCAAAGAGATAGAAGGATATAAGTTCTTTATTAATAGTGGTGATAAGAAAGGTTATAGTGGTACAGCAGTTTACTATAAAAAAGACCCTAAGAATATTATTATGGGCTTACCTGATGAACGCTTTAATGATGAAGGTCGAACCACAATATTTGAATATGATGATTTTGTATTATTCAATATATATTTTCCAAATGGGCAAAGCAGTGATGAGAGATTAGAGTTTAAAATGGATTTTTATGATGAGTTTTTAAGGTATTCAAATGAACTTGTAGCAAAGGGTAAGAAAGTAGTTGCTTGTGGCGATTATAATACAGCTCATCAACCAATGGATTTAAAAAATGATAAAGCCAATGCTGACCGTTCAGGATTTTTACCTATCGAAAGAGAATGGCTTGATAAATATATAGATAATGGCTATATAGATACCTTTAGATATTTACATCCAGATGAGGTTAAGTATAGTTGGTGGACTTATCGATTCAATGCTAGAAAGAATAATGCTGGTTGGAGAATTGATTACTTCTTTATATCTGAAAACATGAAAGATCAATTGATCAGTGCAGAAATTCACAATGATGTATTTGGATCTGACCACTGTCCAATTTCAATTGAAATCAAGGAATAAATAAAAAGGAGATCATTTTTAATGATCTCCTTTTTTAAAGCTTTAAAGTTTTTCGCGTTTAACATATTTTGTATGCAACAGTTCATGAGCTTTTTCACCATAAGGTTCGCCTAAGAACTCTTTGTAAACCTTTATAATCTCTGTGTTTTCATGAGATTTTCTTATTTTTTTGCCTTTATCTTCAGTATATAAAGCATTCTGTCTAGCTTTTAAAATTTCTGAATCTCCTAGGTGATAAGGTTGGCCGCCGCCACCAATACAACCACCAGGACAAGCCATGATTTCGATTGCGTGGAACTCATTTTCCCCAGATTTTATACTATCAAGTAATTCTCTAGCATTTCCTAATCCATGGGCTATACCAATTTTCAATTCAAGGTCACCAATATTAACTGTTGCTGATTTAATACCTTCAAGACCTCTCATATCATTAAATTCAACATTTTCCAATGTTTCACCAGTAATCCATTCATATGCGGTTCTCGTAGCAGCTTCAATTACACCACCAGTTGTACCAAAGATAACACCAGCACCTGATGATTCTCCCATCATCTTATCAAAGTCAGTTTTAGGCATATTTTTAAGATCTAGACCTGCTTCTTTAATCATTGCAGCTGCTTCTCTAGTTGTTATAACTAAGTCCACATTTGAATCTTCATAGTTAGTTAATTCTGGTCGATGGGCTTCAGCTTTTTTAGCCACACATGGCATAACTGAAACGATAACCATGTCATCGGGATCAATATTGTTTTTCTCCGCGTAATAAGTTTTTGCAATGGCACCAAACATGATATGCGGTGATTTACAACTAGATGGAATATCTAGCATTTCTGGATAATTATGTTCAATGAACTTAACCCAAGCAGGACAACAACTTGTTAGAATTGGCAAAGTACCATTGTGTTCTATTCGATGCACTAGCTCGCTTGCTTCTTCCATAATTGTCAAATCAGCAGCGAAATCAGTATCAAATACACCGTCAAAGCCGAGTTCTCTTAAAGAAGATACCATTTCACCTGTAACTAATGAACCAGGTTCCATACCGAACTCTTCACCAATAGCAGCTCTTATTGCAGGAGCTGTTTGCACAATAACGTGTTTATTTGGATCAGCTAAAGCTCTCCATACATCTCTTGTTCTATTACTCTCTGTTAATGCAGCTGTTGGACAAACAGCAACACATTGACCACAGAATGTACAAGAGGTATCTTGTAATGGTAATTCAAAGGCTGGTGCAACAATTACATCAAACCCACGCCCAACACCTGATAAAATACCACATGTTTGAACTTCATTACACATTGTCTCACATCTTCTACACATGATACACTTATTTGGATCCTTTACTATAGAGAAACTAGAAGTATCTTTTTCATAATTCACTTTTTCTCCAGAATATGGTATTTCTCTTATATTTAAATCATCAGCTAATTTTTGAAGCTCACAATCTAAGTTTTTAGGACAAGTAAAGCAGTCTTGTGGATGGTTCGATAATAATAATTCAACTGAAGTTCTTCGTCCACGAATCGCTCTAGGCGTATTCGTTTTTATAACCATGCCTTCTTCAACTTTTTGAACACAAGATGGTGCAAGGTTTCGTCTGCCTTCGATTTCAACAACACATACTCTACATGAAGCTGCTTTATTTACAAACTCAAAATCACATAAATCCATATGACACAATGTTGGAATTTTAATACCAATACTTTCAGCAGCTTTTAAAACTGTAGTGCCAGGCTTGACTTCAACAATCTGTTTGTTAATTGTTACTTTTATTTTATCTGACATTTTTTACACCTCCTACGGTTTTATTACTGCATCTACTGGACAAACATCATAACAGGCACCACATTTAATACACACTGCTTCATCAATAATATGTGGCTCTTTTCTTTCACCAGAAATGCAATCAACTGGACATTTTTTAGCACAAGCAGTACACCCAATACATTTTTCAGGATCAATTGTGTAACTTAAAAGCGCTTTACATTCTTTAGAAGGACAATGACCATTAACATGTGCAACATACTCATCCCAATAATATTCCATAGTACTTAATACAGGATTTGGTGCTGTTTGACCAAGACCACAAAGAGCAGTATCTTTTACAGAATCACATAGCTCTTTTAAGTTATGAAGGTCATCCATTGTCGCTTTGCCTTCTGTTAGTTTTTCTAAATATTCATAGATTCTCTTGGTACCAATTCTACATGGTGTACATTTACCACATGATTCTTCTTGGGTAAAATCTAGATAGAATTTAGCAATGCTTACCATACAAGTATCTTCGTCCATTACAATCATACCACCTGATCCCATCATAGAACCAATGGCCTGTAATGAATCATAATCAATCGGTGTATCAAGATCTTTTGTAGTAATAACACCGCCTGATGGTCCTCCAGTTTGTACAGCTTTAAAGGCTTTACCGCCTCTAATACCGCCGCCTATATCATAAACAATTTCTCTTAAAGTAGTTCCCATAGGTACTTCAACTAATCCAACATTATTGATAGCACCTGCTAAAGCAAATACTTTAGTCCCATTCGATTTTTCAGTACCGATTTTATTAAACCATTCTGGACCATTTAAAATAATTGGTGCCACATTTGCTAAAGTTTCTACGTTATTTACATTAGTAGGTTTTCCCTTAAAGCCACTTGTAGCAGGGAAAGGCGGCTTATTTCTTGGTTCGCCTCTTAAACCTTCCGTTGATGCAATTAATGCTGTTTCTTCTCCACAAACAAATGCACCTGCACCGTATTTAAGCTTTATATTAAAATTAAAATCAGAACCAAAGATATTCTTACCTAATAAACCTTGTTCTTTGGCTTGATCAATTGCTATCTCTAAACGTTTGATAGCAAGAGGATACTCAGCTCTTATGTAAATAAGACCTGTTTCTGCTCCTATTGCATAACCAGCAATAGCCATTGCTTCTAATACTGAATGTGGATCACCTTCTAAAATTGAACGGTCCATGAAGGCGCCAGGATCTCCTTCATCAGCATTACAAATAATATATTTTTCATCACCAGGCGCTTTGTGAGCAAATTTCCACTTTAACCCTGCAGGGAAACCGCCACCGCCACGACCTCTTAAATTACTTTTAATCATTGTATTAATAACATCTTCTGGTGTTTGATTTTTTAAAACTGTTCCAAGTGCCTCATATCCTCTATAGGCAATGTATTCAAAAATATCCTCTGGATTAATTAATCCACAATTTCTTAAAGCAATTCTTAATTGAGGTTTATAGAAAGACATTTCTGATTGTTCGTTGATTTTCTCATTTAAATCCGGATCTTCATATAATAATCTTTCAACTTTACGACCCTTAATAATATGTTCATCTATAATTTCTTCAACATCTTCAGGTGTAACTTTTACATAGAAAACATTATCAGGATGGATTTTTATAATTGGTCCTTGTTCGCAAAATCCGAAACAACCAGTTTTTAAAACTTGTACTTCTTGGTCGTATCCTTTTTCTTTAAGTATATCTTTGAAGTTATCTACGATTCCTTGGCTATCGGCTGCCATGCATCCGGTACCGCCACAAACCATAATATTCAAACGATAAATGCTCATGGTTACCTCCTTTTAAGCTCTATCAAAATTCTGATTAATAACTAATTCTTCAATAATTTCATGATTAATGATGTGTCGTTCAACTAACTCTTTAACTCGATCAACAGTAACAGGACCATAAAGAATTGGGTCTTCACCAGGTACATTGATTTCTACAGTAGGCTCTGAATGACAATAACCTAAGCATCCTACTTGTACAATTTTTACATTGTCAAGACCTTGAGCTTTAATTTCTTTTAAAAGTTCATTCAATGTCTCTCTTGCGCCTGATGCAATCCCACAAGTAGCCATACCAACTAATAATTTAGTTTGAGAGTTATTATTGTTATCTCTTAGGCTAACATTCTCTTCATGCTTCTTGCGAATATTCATTAACTCATCTAGAGATTTTATACTCATTATTCTTCCTCCTTATTACGATATTCTTCAATAATTCCTGAAACGTCATCAGGGCCGATATGGCCATAAACTTTTTCATTAATCATAACAACTGGAGCTAAACCACAGGCACCTACACAACGAACATTTTTAAGAGTAAACATTTTATCAACTGTAGTTTCACCTTCATCAATGTCTAGCTGTACTTTAAATTCATCTAATACTTTTTCTGCACCACGAACAAAACATGCTGTCCCCATACAGATATTGATTGTGTATTTACCAACTGGATTGAGATTAAAGTATGAATAGAAACTTGCAACACCAAAAACTTTTGATGCTGGTAAATCAAGGGCTCTTGCAACATATAGTTGTATTTCCTTTGGCAGGAAAGTAAACAATCTTTGACTATAGTGAAGCACATGAATAAGCTCTTCGCTTGAATCACCTTCTAGATTAGCAATATAATCATCTAACTTGGCAATTTTAGCTGCGTCAAATTTTTCTAACGTAAATTCTTTTAACATTTTTCACCATCCTTTCTACATTATAAATAAAATACCCAAAAAATAGACTATCAACCATAAAAAAATAGTAATTTTAGTCTCTACGTTAATTATATAACATATTAAGAGTTTTACAATATTTTTAATTATTTCACTAGCAATATTAGAAAAATCTTCTTAAATGAATTAATATATGATAAAATCAAACAAACAATAGTTTGTATGAAAATATAAAAAAATTCAATTTTTTAGATAAATAGTATCATTTAATCAATATGACTTGTGAGGTGGTCTAATGATAAAATTCTATGTTGGTAAAAGTTCTACTGGAAAATCACATCAAATGATGAAAGAGTTAAAAAATTCAAATGATGAAGGATTGATTTATTTAGTACCGGAGCAGTTTAACCTTGAAGCTGAGAGACAATTAATAGAAAAAATGGATCTTGATGGTTTAATTAATATTAATGTTTTAAGTTTTGATTGGTTAGTTAATACAATACTAAAAATGATTGGTGGTATTAACGGCATAGAGTTAGATAAATTTGGACAAAGTATGATTATTAGGAAAATCTTAGAAACCTATAAAAATGAGCTTGTTTTTTATAAAGGTAGTGTGAACCAAAAAGGATTAATTGAGAAATTTAATTCTCTTTTTCAAAAAATCAGTATGAAGGGTATTGAAGAATCATCCCTTAAAAATATTTTTGTCGATCAGATAGAAGATGATTATCTGAAAAAGAAAACAAGGGATATTTTGAAGATTTATCAAGGGTATAAAAACTACTTAAGTCATGACTATTTAACAGAAAATGACCGATTTAAACTTGTAGTTGAAGTAATTGACTCTTTAGGATACTTAAAAAATACAAGACTTTGGATTGATGCTTTTCATAGTTTTGATGATTTACAGTTTGAAATGATTCAAAAAATGTTCTTAATATGTGACGATGTAACCATTGCTTTAACAATAGATTTTGAAAACAGAGAAAAAACACCAAATAAAAATGTTAATGAAACTCTAAATAGGTTAGAACAAATATGCTTAGAAAACAATTTTGAATATGAAATAGTAGAATTTAAAGAAAATAACTATAACCATGAGGAAATAGTATTTTTAAGTGAAAACATATTTAAGTATCCGAATGAAATTTATAAAGAAGAAGTTAAAAATATTAAAGGTTTTATAGGAAATGACCTCTATTCAGAAGTAGAGATGGTAGCCATTGAATTACATGATTTAGTAAAGAATCAGGGGTACAATTGGGAAGATATTGGTATAATTGTATCAAGCTTACAGGACTATCAGTTAACTATTAAAAGTGTTCTTGAAGAATACAAGATACCATATTTTATTGATAAAAAAGTTAGTATTTTAAATAATCCACTAATCAAATTTATCATATCAACATTAGAAGTGTACCAGAAACACTTTAGATATGAAGACATTTTTTCCTTAGTAAAAACTGGATTTACTGATTTAACAAAAGAGGAAAGTGAAAAACTAGAGAATTATGTAATTAACTATGGTATTAAAGGAACCCTATGGCAGTATGAGTTTAAGCGGGGTTCAAAGAAACTTTCTATAGAAGAGCTTAAATATATTAATTCGTTAAGAGAGAAGTTAATAAATCCATTTTTAGAGTTTTATAATTCTATTGATAAGAAAATTGAAGATGTTTCTAGCTTTACAATTAAATACTATGATTTTCTTAAAGACTATGGACTTGTAAATAAATTGGAAAAGTGGATTGTGCAGTTACAAAACAAAGATTTATTAGAAGAAGTAAATGAAAACACACAAATTTGGAATATAATAATGAAAATCATTGAGGAGTTTGTTGAACTTTTCAAAGAAGAATCATTAACTTTAAAAGAATATATAAGAATTTTAAAAGAAGGTATAACAGAATATGAAGTAGGAATTTTACCGAGTTTAGGAAATGAAGTTTTAGTTGGAGATGTCCATCGAACAAAAGTATCTGATGTAAAGACTTTATGTATAATTGGTATGAATGATGGATTTTTTCCAAGTAAAATAGAAAACAATGATGTTTTTTCTGAAGATGAAAAAAATTTAATTAAAAATAATGGATTAGATTTGCAGAATAATCTTGATTATAAAGTTTCTGAAGAAAATTATCTAGTGTATAGATTATTATCTAAAGCTAAAGACCGACTAGTTTTAAGTTATGCTTTATCAAGTAATGAAGGTAAAAGTTTGAGGCCGTCAATAGTAATAGACAAAATTAAAAACATTTTTCCTCAATTAGAATTTTTATCCTTCTTAAATTTTGAGAATGAAATGGGAAATAGATTAATAGTGACACAAGAGTCAACAGTTAAGTACCTTGTCAATCAATTAAGAAAATTAGTTGATGGCTATCCGGTAGAATCTTTCTGGTTAGAAGTTTATCATTGGTATTTAAGTAATAAAGAAAATTTTAAATGGATCGAGGAAGCGCTCTTTTATAATAACGACCTTAGCTCTATTGATGAAGAGTTTGCAAAAAGACTTTACGAGTTACCATTGTATGCATCATCATCGAGAATAGATTCTTTTGTAGATTGTCCCTTTAAGCATTTTGTCAAGTATGGATTATCACCTAAACAACGAAGAAATTTTGAAGTCGAGTTGCCAGACTTAGGGATTATGTTTCATACTTCTTTAGAAAAATTTGGGTATGCATTAGAAAAGGAAAATATAAAATGGGAAGAATTAACTCAAGAAAAGAGTGATGCAATTGTATCCCGGATTGTTGATGAGATTACCGCTGAATACAATGACGATTTATTTAATGAAAATAAGCGTAATCAGTATTATAAAAAGAAAATTCTTAGAGTTGTCAAACAGTCTATTTGGACGTTGAGAGACCATGTAGTTAAAGGTGACTTCAAACCAAAGGCTTTTGAGATCAAGTTTACGGATGGTCCTGATGGATTGAAGCCAGTAATAATTGATTTAAAGAATAATGAGAAGTTAATTCTAAAAGGAACCATTGACAGGTTAGATATTCTAGAGAGTGACGCAGAAACTTTTGTCAGGGTTATAGATTATAAATCTGGATCATCTGATCTCAGGTTATCTGATATTTATAATGGCAATAAAACACAATTAATAATCTATTTAGATGCTTTAATAAATGATGCTAATTATTTTGGGTTTGATAAAATAAAACCAGCTGGCGTATATTATTTTAAAATTGATGATCCAATTGTTGATTATGAAACCAATCAATTACTTCAAGAAAGAATACTAGATGAAATGAAGTTATCCGGTGTTGGGATTAAAAATTTAGATGTTCTGTCGCGAATGGATCATGAGTTAGTTGAGAATAAGAAGTCAAGTGTCTTTGACGTAAAGTTAACTAAAAATGGTGATTTTTACTCAAATGCGAAAGTCATTAATGATGAAGATTTCTATTTGTTGAGAAAACATGTAAAAAAACATATAAAAAATGTTGGAAATAAGATTATTAGTGGCGATACACATATCTACCCATTAAAAAAATCAACTCAGTTTACTGCTTGTAGTTATTGTGATTATCTAGGTATTTGTCAATTCGATAGGCAATTTCAAGGGAATGACTATAATGTCTTACCAAATTATAACGCTAAAGAAGTAATCAAAAAGTTACATGAAGACAATGCAAAGTAGGTGTTTATGAATAAAAATACAGTTATAAAAATTATAAACTTAAGTTTAATGTTCTTTTTAATTATAGGGTTATATTTTAACATTATTCAGATACCAGTTTTAGTATTGATATTATTTTTTTGGTTTTTATACAATCATTTTATTAAAAAAATGATGATTGAAAATAATGATTTAAAGTTAAAAAACAAACTAAAAAATGAAAGTATGGAAATATTTAATGAGTTAGTTATTGAAATTTCAAAACTTGAACGTATACAAAAGTTAAAAGAAGAAGATTTTATAGTGAGAGTTTTTAGAATCTTTTTTAAAGCTTTAAATAAAGCGGATTTTGGATCCGTTTATTTATCAAATGATGGAAACGTAGTTTTTATTGATGCCATAGGGCATGATTTAGAAGCTTTGAATAATGAAAAATTCAAAATTAAAGATTTTGTGTTTCCGGAATCTCAAGTGGGGCTTATTGAGAATATTAATTCTGAATTTGTTAATGCTATTGAAAAAGAAAATAACCAGTCAATTAGACTAGCCAAAGAGACAATAGTCATTAGTATTATAGATGATAATGAAATATATGGCGCTTTAGCTTTGGATATAAGTGTCGATTCAAATAAGAGCTTTAATGAAGATGATCTCATCATCTCTAAAACAATAGCAAAATTGATTAATAGTTATTATAAAAACATAAAAGAACAGTTAGTGATGAAAGAAAAAATGAGATTAGAAAAAGAAAAATTAAAAAAACAGATAAACATTGATAATTTAACCCAACTGTTTAACAAGAAATATTTTTTTGAAGTATATTTAACAATTTATAAGAAGATGAAATTTTTAGAATTACCTTTAGGTGTTTTATTAATTGATATTGACAACTATAAAAATTATAATGATACCTACGGTCATATGGCCGGTGATGAGTGTCTTAAAAAGGTTGCCAATATTTTTGATCAGTATACTAGAAATAACGATCTTGTAGCTAGGTACGGTGGTGAAGAGTTTATTATTTTAGTTGAAAAACAAGATACTAATCAGTTAATAAAAATGGGGGAAAAACTTCGGAAAGCTGTTGAAGATATGAATATTGACAATTTTATTTCAAGTGAACAGACAAAGCTAACCATAAGTGTTGGTATTTGTTCTGTTATACCCAAAGATACAATAGAACCATTGAAAGTCATCCACGAAGCAGACCATGCGTTATACCAATCCAAAAGAAATGGTAAGAATCAAACTTCAATAATTGAACTCAAGGAATAAATAAGGAGGAGCTGATGAACTGGACAAGTGAACAAAGAAGAGCCTTTGAAAGCCGTAATCAAAATCTATTATTGTCAGCTGCTGCTGGGTCTGGTAAAACAGCAGTTTTAGTTAAGCGTATAATATCACTAATAATTGAAGATCATATTCCAATCGATGAAATGCTTATTATTACGTTTACTAAAGCAGCAGCCGGTGAAATGCGAGAACGTATATTAGAAGGCTTGACAAATTTACTAAAAGAAAAGCAGGAGAACCAAGAATTTATTCAAAGACAAATTTCTATGGTTGGTAATGCTAATATTTCAACGATTCATTCCTTTTGTATGGAAGTTATTAAAAGAAATTTTCATAAGATTAATATTGATCCTTCTTTTAGAATCTTGGATACCACTGAAAAAGAATTATTATTTTTAGAGGTAGTGAATGCGGTTTTAGAAAACGCTTATTCAGAAGAAAATGAAAATTTTATAGATTTAGTTGAGTCATATACTAGTAATAGAAGTGATAAAAAACTAGTTGAGATTATTGACCAACTATACAGTTTTATGCGTTCAAAAGCTGAACCTTTTAAATGGTTAGAAGACAAAATAAGTTATTACTCAATTACGCCTGATAATTATGAAGGGCACCTATGGATCAAAACCTTCAAAAATTTACTAAGAGATGATTTACTCGTATCTAAGAAATATTTAGAAGAAGCCGTTAGAAAAACTGAATTGGTCGGTGGTCCTATAGAATATAAAAAAGCTGTAGAATCTGATCTAAAGATGGTCTGTTTTTTAGTTGAAAATTTAGAAAAGGGGATGGTGTTATTCATTAATAGCATTAGTGACCTTTCTTATGAAAGACTAGGAAGAATTTCAAAGAACCGTAAAGCTGAAATAGATGAAGGGATTCAAAGTCAAGTTAAGGAACTACGAAAGTTATCCAAGGATAACTTAAATAAAATTGCTGGAAAGATTGGTAATAAAGCTTTTATAGAGCAAATAGAAGATCTCCAAAAGATCAAACCAATGATGTTGGCTTTAGAAGATTTACTAAAAACAGTTGATGAAAAGTTTAAATTAGAAAAATTAGAGGAAAATGTTGTTGACTTTAGTGACTTAGAACAATATGCATTAGCATTATTAAAAGATGATGAAATTAACGAAAAATATAAGAATAAATTCAAATATATTTTTGTTGATGAGTACCAAGATACAAATAGTTTGCAAGAAGAAATAGTAAATCTAATCAAAAGGGAAAACAATGTATTCTTAGTGGGTGATGTAAAGCAAAGTATTTATAAATTTAGATTAGCTGAGCCAGAACTTTTCTTAGGAAAATATCGGGATTATAGTTCGGATAAAAGTGCAATTAATAGAAAAATCAATTTGACTAGAAACTTTAGAACCCGTGTAGAAATTTTAAATGGAATTAATTTTATCTTTAATGAGTTGATGTCAGAAACTTTTGGTGAAATTGAATATAATAAAGAGGCTTATTTGTATAAAGGGTTAGATTTTTTACCAATAGAAAATGCTAATATAGAAATCAATATTGTTAATGGGGATAAGAAGTTACTTGATACCGATACAATTGATGATGAAATTTTAGATCTAAAAACAAGTGAAACAGAAGCTCTAGCTATCATACAAAGGATAAAAAAACTCATTGGTCAAGAGACCTTTGATCGAAAAACTGGTGAGTTGAGACCAATAAAATATAGTGATATTGTTGTACTCATGAGGGCAACAAGTGGTTGGGGTCCTATTTTTGAAGAAAAATTTATTAAAGAAGGGATTCCTTTGTATTATGAAGGCGGTACCGGTTATTTAGAAAGTATAGAGATAGAGATTTTTTTAAATATCCTAAAAGTCATTGATAATAGAAGAAATGACGTTGCATTACTTTCTGTTTTACGGTCATCTTTTGGTGGATTTTCCATTGATGAAATTATAAAAATACGATTAGAACACCCAGCTGAAGAGTATTTTGATAGTTTGCTCTACATATCAAAAGGGGATACTGAACTAGCAGAAAAAGCTAATATATTCATAAAGAAGCTTGATTTTTGGTATGAAACATCTAGATACTTAGCCATCGATAGCTTTATAGAGAAGTTATTGAGAGAATCAAATTTCTTAAATTATGTTTCAGCTTTACCAGGGGGAAATTTGCGTAGAGGTAACTTAAAATTATTGATTCAAAAGGCTAAAATATTTAATAATAGTTCGTCAGCGGGTTTATTCTATTTTGTAAAGTTTATCGAGAAAATGGGTAAAATTAGTGCTGATTTTGATACAGCTAATGTCATATCTGAGAAAGAAAATGTTGTACGCTTGATGAGCATTCATAAATCTAAGGGGCTTGAGTTCCCAGTGGTATTCATTGCTAGAGGGAATCGACAAATGCGATCCATGTCTAGTAGAAGTGCTTTTTCTTTTCATAAAAATTTAGGAATTGGTACAGATTATATAGATCATAAGAATAGGGTGAAATCTAAGACTTTTGCTAAGTACGTTATTGACAAAAAAATACATGAAGAAAATTTAGCAGAGGAAATGAGAATATTATATGTAGGTATGACCCGTAGTATTGATCGTTTGTTAATATTTGGAACTTATACGCGGGGATTTGAGAAGGCTATCAAAGAGTGGACAATCAAACAATCGAAGGACTACTTAAGGAAGTCTAAAAGTTATATGGAATGGATTATGAAGATTATTTCCAATAACGCAGATGCAAAGATAATATATGATTTATTAGATAAAGATTTTATACCAGACGGAAATGATCTGTTTAAGATTAATATTATTGATTTGTCAGAAATACAAGATGAAAATGAAAATGAAAGTCAAAAGAAGATTAGAATTAAAGATGTTTTGAAAAATAGAAGGATTGAAAACAGTCACAAAATAGATGAGTTGTTAAATACACAAAATTCAATTACAGAAACTAAAAAACCATTGAAATTATCTGTGACTAATTTTACATCAAGTGACAAAAACAATAATCAATTTAGATTATTTAATAGCATTCCTCAGATGCAAAAGGAACCTAGTTTTGTAACAGAAAAAGTAGGGTTATCACCTTTTGATATTGGAAACACGTACCATTATATAATGGAACAAATTGATCTTACTAAGGTTTCTCCGATAGAAGTTAAAGAACAAATCGATGAGATATATTCAAAGGGTTATATTAACAAAGATCAAAAAGATGTACTAAACATTGATAGTATTGTATCCTTTTATGATTCGACTATTGGTAATAGATTAATTAAATCAGGAGAAGTTAAGCGCGAGGTACCTTTTACTTATAAATATAATGAGGACTTGTTTATTCAAGGAATAATTGATTTATACTTTACTGAGAATGACTCTATTATTATTGTTGATTATAAGACAGACAAAATTAATTCATCAAATGAAGAATTACTAGTAGAAGAACATAGTGAACAAGTAAAGTTATATGCAGAAGCTCTAGAAAAAATAACAGGAATGAAAGTGAAAGAAAAGTACTTATATTTTTTTAAAAACCAGAAATTTTATTGTGTTTAGAAAGTGAAAGTGGTGATGAAATGAATCCTTCTGATTCTATAAAAAAAATTAAGGGTGTTGGAAAAATAAAATCATCATATTTAAATGCGCTGAATATTTATAATATTAAAGATTTATTGGAGCACTATCCTATTCGATATATTGATAAATCAAAACTATCTTTAATTAGTGAAAGACCCTTAGATGAATCATTTACAGTCAAGGCTAAGATTGTTGCTATTACAAATCGAAAAACGTACAGCAAAAAGTCTATTTTGACTTTAAAGGTTATTGACGGGGCAGAGGATTTTTTTGAAGTAGTCTTCTTTAATCAAAACCGATTAGTGAGTCGTTTTAAATCAGATGAAGTGTATTACTTTTATGGTAAATACGATCAAGGCAAAATGGTACATCCAGAATTTATTCATGCGAACTCTAAAAATATATCTAAGTTTATGCGAATTACCCCAGTATATCCATTAACTGAGGGATTAAAGCAATGGCAGATTCGTAAAATTATTGAAACGGCTTTAGGGCTTGTAGACTTTTCAAAATTAACACAATTACCTAAAGAAATTGCACAAAATAATAAGCTATGTCCTCTGGAATATGCAATTAAAAATATACATTTTCCTGAAAGTTTATCAATCTATAAAATTGCAAAATATCATCTAATTTATAAAGAATTTTTTGACTTGCAATTAGGCATGATTTTATTAAAAAATAACTTTGATTCAGAAGAAGGCGTTGCCTTTAAAAATCATGAGTTAATTAAACAATTTATTCAAAAGTTGCCTTTTCAATTAACTTCTGCGCAAAGTCGTGTATTAAAAGAAATCATCAACGATATGATTGATTCTAAGGTTATGAATCGCATCTTACAAGGGGATGTTGGATCAGGTAAAACCATTGTTGGTTTTATCGCTTTATATTTATCAGTATTAAATGGCTATCAAGGTGCTATGATGGCACCTACTGAAATTTTAGCAAACCAGCACTATGAGAGTTTCACAAATTATTTTAAAGACTATAATATTAGAGTTGCTTGTTTAACGTCATCTGTAAAAAATAAAGATAAGGAAATAATCTATGAGAGAATTCAAAAGGGGACATTAGATGTTATCATTGGAACCCACGCGTTAATTCAAGATAAGGTTAAGTTCAAGAAGTTAGGATTAGTCATTACAGATGAACAACATCGATTTGGTGTGAAACAAAGACAGAAATTAGCTGAGAACAATAAAACGATACCTGATATATTAGTAATGTCGGCAACACCAATCCCGAGAACTCTATCAATGGTACTTTATGGAGATCTTAACATTTCTACATTAGATGAAATGCCAAAGGGTAGAAAAGAAATCAGTACTCATTATGTTAAAAAACGCAAAAAAATAGAGATGTATGATTTTATAAAAAAGCAATTATTAAAAGGGCGACAAGGTTATTTTGTTTGTCCTTTAGTTGAGATGTCTGATCATTTAGAGTTGACCTCTGTAGAAGAACACTTTAAAGAATTAGATCAGATAATTTTTAAAGATTTTAAAGTGGCAATGATTCACGGACAAATGAAAAATGAAGAAAAAGATAAAATTATGTATAATTTTAAAAATAGAGAAATTGATATTCTTGTTTCTACGACTGTAATTGAAGTTGGTATTGACGTACCGAATGCTAATTTTATGGTTATTGAAAACTCTGAACGCTTTGGTCTTTCCCAATTACACCAGTTAAGAGGCCGGGTAGGTAGGGGTAGTCATCAAAGTTATTGTTTTCTATTAGCTGATCGCTTAGGTAAAGTCGCTAAAGAACGGATAAAGATTATGGTTGAAAGCAATGATGGCTTTGTGATATCTAAGAAGGATTTAGAGTTAAGAGGGCCAGGGGAAATCTTGGGTATCAGACAATCTGGAATTCCTACATTTAAGTTAGCTAATATGATAAAACATCATGATATTTTAAGTAAAACACAAAAAGACATAGAAGATTTATTATTAAAGTATAAATCAGGTAAGTATAAGGAAATTATTAACTTTGTTAATAGTAAATCAAAGGAGATATTTAATGGTTACAAATTAAGTTAAATATGTTATTATATATTTAGAGGTGAATTTATGAGAGTAATTAGTGGAAAAGCAGGTGGGACAACACTTGAAACGATTCCTGGAGATGATACTCGTCCAACGACGGACCGTGTAAAAGAATCTCTTTTCAATATGATTCAATTTGAAATTAAAAACAAAAGAGTTTTAGATTTGTTTTCTGGCTCCGGTGCATTAGGTATTGAATCTGCATCTAGAGGTGCCAAGGAAGTCGTTTTAGTTGAAAATAATAGAGCATGTAAACGTGTTATTCAAGAAAATATTAATAATAGTAATCTGACGAACATAAAGCTATATATGAAGGATAGTTTTGATTTTTTAGAGAAAACAGTAGAAAACTTTGATATTATATTTTTAGATCCGCCTTACTTTGAGAGTCTTGAAGTCAAAGCAATCAATAAAATCTTAGAGAAAGAAGTTTTAAACTTAAATGGTTTAATAATTGTAGAAAAAGATAAAAAAGATAAAAGCAAATTAGAGTTTGATGGCTTAGAGATGATTAAAGAGCGTAAATATGGTCGAACAATCATAGTAATATTTAGGAGGATTAAATGAATATAGCAGTTTATCCTGGTAGCTTTGATCCAATAACTAATGGACATTTAGATATAGTTAATAGGGCTTCAAAGATATTTGATAAAGTAATTGTGGCAGTTTTGGTGAATAAACAAAAAAAACCAATGTTTTCTTTAGAGGAACGTTGTGCTTTAGTAGAAGCGTCAGTTGCAGATAATGATAAAGTATCTGTTGACTCCTTCGCAGGTCTATTAACTGATTATGTTGAAGAAAACAATATTAAAGTAATTGTAAAAGGACTAAGAGCTGTTTCAGATTTTGAAAGTGAATTTCAAATGGCAACAATGAATCGTAAGTTGAATGAGAATGCTGAAACTTTTTTTCTAACAACAGATATGGCATATGCACATTTGAGTTCTTCTTTAGTAAAAGAAGTTTTTTATTTAGGTGGAAATATAGAGAATTTCGTTACAACTCCTGTGTTAGAAGCAATGAAAAGGAAGGGTGAATCAATTGGATAAAAGAAAAGATAAATTAGAAGTCTTGGATTTATTAGAGGAAATAGAAGATATGCTTGAAAATGTATCATCTGTTCCTTTAACTGGAAAAATTATGCTTAATAGAAATGAGTTAATTGACATTATTAGTAAGATTTCTACTAAAATCCCAGAAGAATACCAACATGTAAAATACCTTTTTAAAAACAGAGAGGAAATTCTTTTAGAATCAGAAAAAGAAGCACAATTGATTATCCAGAAGGCAAAAGAAAAAGAAGCAAAAATAATGAAGCAATTAGAGCAAAAAAAGAAAG
Organism: Clostridia bacterium; assembly: GCA_035269305.1. Taxonomy (GTDB): domain Bacteria; phylum Bacillota; class Clostridia; order Peptostreptococcales; family Acidaminobacteraceae; genus DATFJG01. The sequence goes on along the minus strand of DATFJG010000107.1, from coordinate 26,823 downwards.
AGTTAAACATTGAATTTACAAAGGAACATCAAAAATTAGTTGATGACCATGAAATTGTCGTAGCTGCAAGAGAGAAAGCTGCTGAAATCTTAGAGGATGCAAAGCGAAAATCCTTAGAGATGAGAAATTCTTCTTTTGATTATTCAAAAGAGATTTTAGTAAAATCAAAGCGTGATTTAGAATCTAGAGCAGCAACATTAGAACGTAACATTGCTGAACTAGATAATATGAAATAAGATTATTTAATAATAACTGGTGAATTGAGAAAGTCTAAATTCCCAGTTTTTTTATTTTTTGCTAATTGATAGATATTTGTAGCTAAAATATCTTTTTCAATCATTTGCTTTGCTATTTGATCTTGGGGTACATAGTTTTTAAGGTTAGTAATGACCGGTAAGTCAGAAAATTCCTTCATTTGTCGAATAAGGACTTGCCCTTTTTTATTAAAGCCTAAGATTCTAAGATATCTTGGATTGTGTTTTACATCTGAATTTTCAATATCTAATAAAGCTTTAAAGAGTATACGCTGTATTCTTGTATAAGTATACCTTTTACTTTTAATATCTAAAATAAGTTCTTCTAAGTTATTGCAAGTGAGGGATTTCTCTTTAATCCGATTTTCCAACCCTTCACTTACATCATGAATTTTTCCAAGGGCTTCAGTGGAAATACTTCTGAGTTTATAAAAAATGAGGTTTTCAAAAGACTTCTTAAAAACCAAATCATTTTTAAAAGACTTCAATGAATCGAATGTGCTTTGTGGTATGCTGTTTTCAATTTTTTTAAAGTCTACCTGATCTTCTAATGATTTTCGAATCGCTGTAGCAGAAGAGATTTCTCCTGTTAAGCTTGTGTCATTATAATCATTTTGTATGCGTTTTATTGTTTCGGCTTTGATTGAACTATCTGTATTATAAAGAGCTTTAAGGTATTCAATACCTAAAATATTGTTAGGTTTACTATCAAGGTTTAGTTCTTCGCCTAAATAATCTATTAAAGCATTGCGTCTTGCCTTTGGAAAACTTGAGCCCTTTGATAAATTGTCTTTCATCTTTAAAACAAATGCTTTTGGTTCATTAGCATAGACTTGGCTAATTTTATGAAAATTATCTATTGTTCCTTTTTCACTTCCAAAGACAACATAATCGGTTATACCAGTGGCATTTAATAGTTTAATTGCTCCTTCAGCAAAGTGTTCGGCGCTATTTAGGGAGTAAACAGTTGGTAACTCAATCACTAGATCAACTCCATGATGCAAGGCGTTTTTTGTCCTTGTCCATTTGTCCATTATTGCTGGAATACCTCTTTGTAAAAAGTGTCCACTCATGATACAGACTGTGAAATCTGCACCTGTTTTTTTCTTGGCTGCTTCAATATGATATTTATGTCCATTATGAAATGGATTATACTCTGTAATGATACCTAAAATTTTCACTAAAACCTCCTAGATTCTAGATTCATTTTACCATATTTTTTAAAGATTTAACAATGAGAAGAACAATAGAAAAATATCTTTAATTTTAGGAGTCAACCTGATATAATTGTGACGTTAAGAAAGTTAATTAGAAGGTTTTGGGGGGAGAGAGAAAATGAGTGAAAAAGTAGTAATTCGAATGCGAATGAGTATGCACGATGCACATTATGGCGGCAATTTAGTGGATGGCGCTAAAATGTTAAACTTATTTGGCGATGTTGCAACAGAATTATTAATCAGACAAGATGGAGATGAAGGATTATTTGCTGCATATGATGATGTTCAGTTTTTAGCACCAGTTTATGCTGGTGAGTTTATTGAGGCCGTTGGAGAAATAACGAAAGTTGGTAACTCATCAAGAAAGATGTCTTTTGAAGCACGAAAAGTAATTGTGCCGAGACCTGACATTAGTGATTCAGCTTGTGATGTTTTAGATGAACCTATTGTTGTTTGTAAAGCAACGGGTACATGTGTTGTCCCAAAGGATAAGCAAAGAAATAAATAAGTAACCTTTGTAAGAAAGGAGACCTATGGCGTATAAAAATATTGTTATAGAGAAAAAAGAAAATATTGGCATTGTGAAGTTAGATAATCCTAAAACATTAAATGCCTTAAACATTGAAACTTTAAAAGATTTAGACCAAGGACTTGAGTCATTAGGAGAAGATCCAGAGGTATATGTAATTATCATTACTGGTAACGGCAAAGCATTTGTTGCAGGTGCTGATATTTCAGAAATGGTTAAGATGAATGCAGAAGAAGGCAGACAATTTGCTGACTTTGGTTCTAAAGTTTTTCGAAGAATAGAATTGCTAGAAAAACCAGTTATTGCAGCAGTTAATGGTTATGCATTAGGTGGCGGCATGGAACTGGCTATGGCTTGTGATTTAAGAATTGCTTCAAATAAGGCAAAATTTGGTCAACCAGAAGTGGGTTTAGGAATAACACCTGGATTTGCAGGTAGCCAGAGATTACCTCGACTCGTTGGTTTGGGTAAGGCAAAAGAACTTATTTTTACTGGCGATGTAATAGGTGCTGATATAGCAGAAAAAATTGGTTTAGTTAATAAAGTTGTGGATTTGGAAGATTTGATGAATGAAAGTATTGACATGGCAAATAAAATTTCAAAAAATGGACAGATGGCTGTTAATTATTCAAAAACAGCAATTAATAGAGGCTATGATTTAGACTTTGAATCAGGAAATGAAATCGAAAAAATGTTATTTGGTTTATGTTTTGCAACTGATGATCAAAAAGAAGGTATGAGGGCTTTTCTTGAAAAAAGAAAACCATCATTTAAAAATAAATAAAAGGTAGGTGATTCCATGAAAGTAGGTGTATTAGGTGCTGGAACCATGGGTTCTGGTATTGTTCTAGCTTTTGCTCAAGCAGGCTATGAAGTAATCATGCGGGATTTGAAAGATGAGTACTTAGAAAATGGATTAAAAACAATAAATAGAAATCTTGATCGAAGTGTAAAAAAAGAAAGAATAACGGCAGATGATAAAGCAGCTATTCTGTCTAGAATTACTGCTAGTACAGATATTAATCTCTTAAGTGATGTGGGTTTAGTAGTAGAAGCTGCAATTGAAAATATGAAAATTAAAAAAGATATTTTCAAAGAACTGGATGACGTTTGTTCAGAAGAAGCAATTTTAGCAACAAATACATCCTCTTTATCTATTACAGAAATTGCCACGGCTACTAATAGACCGGATAGAATTATAGGGATGCATTTCTTTAACCCAGTACCAGTAATGAAATTAGTTGAAGTAATTAATGGCTTAGCTACTTCAGAAGAAACCAAGGAAACAATAGTTGCATTAGCTGAGAAATTAGGTAAAACGCCTGTGTTAGTTGAAGAAGCACCAGGATTTGTAGTTAACAGAATTTTAATACCAATGATTAATGAAGCCATTGGCATTCTAGCAGAGGGTGTTGCGAGTGCTGAAGACATTGATCAAGCGATGAAACTAGGTGCTAATCATCCTATTGGACCGTTAGCTTTAGCAGATTTAATTGGTAATGATGTTAACCTAGCGATTATGGAAGTGTTACTTGAAGAAACAGGTGACCCTAAATATCGTCCCCATCCATTATTAAGAAAAATGGTAAGAGGGAACCTTCTTGGAAGAAAAACTGGTGAAGGTTTTTATGAGTACAAATAAGTAAATCTAAATAGAATAAGATAATTTAGGTTTTTGTCTAAATTATCTTTTTTCTTGTTTAAAATAAGGTTTAAATATATACTTTTTCTAGGTGATAATTATGAAAAAAAATTTAAAAAGAATACTTATGGTGTTATTTATGTTACTGGTCATAAGTCCTGTGACTTATGGTAACACTTTACCTATAAACATATATATTAATGAATCATTAGTTGATTTCTACGATGTAAAGCCTTTCATTGACGAGAACAATCGAACTCTTGTACCAGTTAGATTCTTGAGTGAAGATTTTGGCGGAAGTGTTAAATGGTTACCAGAGACGAGAGCAGTAATCATTTTAAAAGATGACACGAGAATTACTTTGACAATCGGATCCAGATATGCAAAAATTAACGATGAAACTTACGAGATGGACACTCAGGCAATAATTGTTGATGGCCGCACCTTAGTGCCATTAAGATTCGTATCTGAAGCCTTTGATTTTGAAATAAACTATGCACAAAAGAATGATTTGAATAACGAGTTAAGCCATGTAATTGGTATCTACAATATTCATTTAAAAATTGCTTCAGAATTAGAAAATTTCAATCAAGAAAAATTTGATGTTACTAGTTATGATTTAACTATAGATGACTTATCTCATTTGAATAATGATTTAATAGATGACTATCCAGAGTTATATTTTATGAATGGTTTTTATTATGAATACACTGGCCAATCAGTTGTCAGTCTACAACTAAATTATTTAGAAGATACCGAAATATTAAAAGGGAAATACAAAGCATTAACAATAAAAGCTGATGCAATTATTGATTCAATTATATCAGAAAAAATGTCTGATTATGAAAAAGAGAAGGCAATACATGATTATATTGTTGAAATGACACGTTATGATGAAAAGAACCAATGGCCAGTAGAATCCCATACTGCATATGGGACTTTGATCAATGGCGTTGCTGTTTGTGATGGTTACGCAGAAGCCTTTGACTTATTATTAAAAAGAGTTGGGATTAAATCAGAACTCATATATGGCTCGTTAGATGGTGAACTGCATGCTTGGAATCTAGTTGAAATCAATGGCAAGGACTATTTTGTTGATGTGACAGCAAATGACCCAATAAATAATGAAAACAATTATATGAAATACACTTTTTTTAATGTACCATTTAGTTTTATGACAAAGGGCCATACTTTTGAAAAAGATTATCCATTTGTTAACTCTATTGAGGACAATTACTTTTTTAGAAGGGGTCTATATTTTGAGTCTATTGAATCAATAAATAGTTATATTTATAATGAGTTATCAAAGGACGCAGAAGAAATCAGAATTAATTTTATGTTAGAATCGAGTGATATTAAAGAACAAATAAATATAGATACAATCATTCAAGAATTTTTATCAGCTAATTGGAAAACCTATAAACCGAACTATTCTTATACAGAATTGGATAGTGACTTTAAGTATATTTATGATGTGATTGTAAAATTAGATAAAAAATAGGAGGCCGTTTGGATACTTTAGAAACAATTTTAAATAGAAAAAGCATTAGAAAATTTAATGAAAAAGCAGTTGATCATTCTGATTTGCTAAAGATTTTAGAGTGTGGTTTAAATGCACCATCAGCAAAAAATATGCAAAATTGGCACTTCGTTGTTATTGAATCAAAGCAAAAAATTAAAGCAATAGCAGATATTGTTAAGAGAAAACAAGAGCAATTAATAGAAGATTCAGATGATCAGGCATTGGTTAAAAGCTTTCAATCGAAAACAAGATTTTATACTTTTTTTGAACAGGCACCAGTATTAGTATTAGTTTATGCATCGCCCTATACATCTAAAACTTCAAAGCTTTTATCTGGTGAGGATTTAGATAAGTATAATAACACCAACCCAGGGCTTCAAAATATTGGCGCTGCTATAGAAAACATTTTATTAGGTGCTACTGCTTTAGGTTATGGAACCTGTTGGATGTCTGGCCCAAACTTTGCAATAAATGAAATCGAAACTTATGTTGCCCTGGATAAAAATAATTATTCCTTGATTTCAATGATCCCTATTGGTCACCCATCTGACACGCGACATCCATCACCACCCAAAAAGAGTGTTGATGAAAAAGTGACATTTATTTAGAAAAAAATATTGAAATATCTAGAGTTTATTATATAATTTGTATGTTAATAGAAAGCATTGGAGTGTTGAGATGGCAAAACGAATAGCAATTCTAGGTGGTCCTAGATGTGGTAAAACAACTTTAGTCCAACAGTTATTTGTCGATATGAAAATATGTGGACATGATGTTGGTTATGCTCTTGAATATTCAACGGAGTATTTAAGAGATAAAGGTATGATTGAAAGCATTGCAGAGCAATATGGTATATATTTAGGACAAAAAAGATTAGAAAAAAAATTAGAAGTCTTTGAGTATGCACTAACAGATTATGCGACATTTGTTCCATATATTTATGGGCGATTCATGTTAGGGAGTAAGAAACGTAGTCAGAAAGAAATTGAAATTTTAAAGGATTTATATATTATTGCCTTAGAAGAGATTTCTGAGTATGATCACATTTTTTATTTACCACGAGAGTTTGGGTATGAAAAAGATGGTGTAAGATGGCAAGATTTAGACATGGCAAAGGGTATTGATGATGCAATATTGAGTTTTCTTAGGTCAGAAAACATTAAATATGATGTTATCTCAGGTGCAACGAAAAAACGTGCCCGAGATATACTTAAAGTATTGCAGATTAACACGAGTCAATTAGACGAAACAAAATAATGAGATAGGGGAAACCCTATTTTTCTATATGGAGTGAATTTATGTTAAAAAAAAGTGAGAATTATAGGATTTTAGCAAATGAATTTTTAGAAGATGGTAATCTGATTAAAGCAAAACAATTTTACGATAAAGCTTTAGATCTTAAACCAAACAATTTAAATCTACTATATGATGTGGCTTATTTTTATGACAAATATGCTTCAGTTGATCGTGCCTTAAAAATTTTTAACCGAATCCTCGAGATAAAGCCTGATGAAGCCGGCGCTTACTATGGCATTGCAACAATTTATGATAGAAAAGGTGTCTATCTAAAGGCGATAAAGTATTATAAAAAGGCAATAGAAATAGATGATGATTATTACAATGCCTATTTATACTTAGCCGAGACATATGATGAGTTAAATGATTTTAAAAATGCAGAGTTTTATTTTAAAGAAGCTATAAGAGTGAAACCTGAAAATTTTTGGGCTTATAATAATTATGGATCTTTTTTGGAAGAAAACAATCGAGACCAAGAGGCATTAGAATATTTCAATCAAGCTTTAGAAAATGCACCTGGACATTATTTAGCATATTTTAATAAAGCTGTAGTTTATAAAAAGCAAGAAAAATATGACAAAGCAATAAAGAATAATGAGTTATCTATAGAAGACAATTCGAATTACCCTTACTCATATTTGAATCTAGGAATAATCTACAAGAGTTTAGAAGCATATGAGAAAGGTATTGAGGTGTTAAGTACTGGAATCGATTTTAATCCTAAAATTAGTGTTCTGTATTATAACAGAGGTATATTATTAACAAAAGTTAACCGCCTTAATGAAAGTATAGAGGATTTAAAAAAAGCAATCGAGTTAAGTCCAAGTTTATTAAAGTATCTTAAACACGATGAAGAGCTTAGTGTTTTAAAGGATAAAAAAGCCTTTGTGGAAATGATTGAAACCTATGAGAATTAAAAAAATCTTGTGTAAGATAAATTTTTTGGTATAATGAAAATATAATAATTGAATAGAAAGACTAGGGGAGCAGAAATGCTGAGAGGATAAAACCGACCCTTTGAACCTGATTAAGTTAAAACTTACGTAGGGAAGTGTATGATTTATTTTTATTTGTTGAAATAGTCTATCCTTGTCTAGGGATAGGCTTTTTTTATTGTAAAAAAGGAGGGGAAATGCTTATTAATGGTAAAGAATATGATTTTAAAGATCAAAAGTTAACTGAGTTATTTGATCATTTTAATATTAATTCAAGGCATGTCATTGTGGAATTAAATGGGAGGATTATTGAAAGAAATGATTTCGATAATCTAGTTGTGAATTATCAAGATGAACTGGAAATTGTTACATTTGTCGGTGGGGGCTAATGAATATTTATAAAGTTTTAGAAGAAAAAACAATCGGAATTGCAGGAGTGGGTGGTCTGGGGTCTAACATAGCAACCTTGTTAACGCGAATGAGGGTTGGTCATCTAGTGGTAGTTGATTATGATATTGTTGAAGCCGTTAACTTAAATCGACAAAACTATTTTCTAGACCAGATTAATCAGAAAAAAGTTACAGCTTGTAAGGAAGTATTGGAAAGGATTAATAATACAATTCACATTGAAACACATGATTTAAAACTTACACCTAATAATATTAAAGGGGTTTTTAAAGATGTAGATATCATTATTGAAGCCTTTGATTTACCAGAAGAGAAAGCCATGTTGACAGAATTTGTCTTAAAATATATGCCAGAAAAAATATTAATAGGTGCCAGTGGTATAGCAGGTTATGAGAGTAATAATACTATCATAACAAAGAAAGTGAATGATCGATTCTATTTAGTTGGAGATTTAAAATCAAAGGCAACTTTAGGAATGTATGGACCAAGAGTCAATATAGTGGCAGCAATGCAAGCAAATACAGCAATTAGAGTTTTAATGGGGGAGATGGATGTATGAAGAAAGATCTGATCATTGGTGGCAAAAACATTAATAATCGTCTATTTACAGGTACAGGAAAATATGCTGATAAAAAATATATTGAGGAAGTCATAGATGCTTCTAGTTGTGAGGTTGTAACCATGGCTTTAAGACGCGTGGATTTTGATAAAAAAAATGAGAATATTTTAGACTATATTCCTAAGTCTTGTACATTACTACCCAACACATCTGGGGCACGTACGGCAGAAGAAGCCGTTAGAATTGCTAGGCTATCTAGGGCGGCGGGTTGTGGCAACTGGGTTAAAATTGAAGTTATTTCAGATATGAAATATTTATTGCCTGATAATGAAGAAACAATTAAAGCCACAAAAATTTTAGCAGATGAAGGGTTTGTTGTTTTGCCTTATATGAATCCAGATCTTTATGCAGCCAGGAGATTAGTAGAAGCTGGTGCAGCAACTGTTATGCCTTTAGGTGCACCGATTGGTACAAATAAAGGGTTAAAAACAGAAGAGATGATTAAAATCATTATTGAAGAAATTGATATACCAGTCATAGTAGATGCGGGGATTGGTAAACCATCGGATGCATGTAAAGCCATGGAATTAGGAGCGGATGCAGTACTAGTGAATACAGCCATCGCTACAAGTGATGATCCGGTAAGAATGGCAAAGGCATTTGATTTAGCTGTTAAAGCCGGTCGTATTGCCTATGAATCAAAACTTGGAAGAATAAGTAATCAGGCGATTGCTTCATCGCCTTTAACGAATTTTTTGAACGAGGTGTTATAAGATGAGTTTTTATAATATATTTAAGAAGTACACTGGATTCGACTTTGAAGAAAAATTCTCTACTGTAAATGAAAGAGAGATTAGAAGAATTATTAATCAAGAATTAATTAGTAGAGATGATTTTTTAAAATTGATTTCTCCTAAAGCTCAACCCTATTTAGAATTAATGGCTCAAAAGGCTAGAACACTATCAATGAAGCATTTTGGTAAAGCTGTGACACTATATACACCAATGTATTTATCAAACTATTGTAATAACAGGTGCGTCTACTGCAGCTTCAATGCAAATCATGAGATGAGAAGAAGGCGTTTAACTGAGAAAGAGATAATAAAAGAAGGGGATATGATCGCTCAAACAGGGTTGAAGCATCTGTTGATTTTAACTGGAAGTTCTAGACAAGCAACATCTGTAAATTATATTAGAAGGGCAGTAGAGTTGTTAAAAGACAAATTTGAATCAATAGCAATAGAAATTTATCCTTTGCATCGATTTGAATACAAGCAATTAATTGAAGCGGGTGTTGATGGTTTAACTATTTATCAAGAAGTTTATAATGAAGAACAATATAAGAAAGTTCATCCAAGTGGTCCTAAAAAAGATTATATTTTTCGATTGAATGCACCTGAAAGTGCTTGTCAGGAAAAAATGAACAAAGTCAATATTGGTGCACTGCTAGGGCTTCACGACATTCGAAAAGAAGTCTTTTACTTAGGTTTACATGGAGAATATCTAAGTAAGAAGTATCCTGATGTAGAAATGAGTTTTTCCTTACCAAGGTTAAAAAAAGCCAAAGGAGGTTTTTTCTATAATGAAATTAATAACAAAGATTTTGTTCAATTATTACTAGCCTTAAGGATTTTTCTGCCATACTTTTCTATCAATATTTCAACTAGGGAAAAGGCATCTTTTAGAAGACATTTGCTACATTTAGGTATAAACAAAATGTCAGCCGGTGTTTCAACAGCAGTGGGAGGGCATATTGATGAAAAAGGTGAGACACAGTTTGAAATTGATGACCATGGGTCTGTAGATAATGTCAAAAAAATGATAAAAGAAGCAGGCTATCAACCTGTAATGAAAGATTGGGTAAGAATATGAGAATTATTGATGCCAATATTAATCGAGCGGTTGAAGGGATACGTGTCATAGAAGATTTATTAAGGTTTAAGTATAATAATAAAGACCTTTCAAAAGAGTTACGAGAAATTAGACATACAATAAGAAAGTTTTATGACAAATCAGTACTAATTCAACACAGAGATGTAAAAAATGATCTTGGGGTTAAAACTTCTTTTGAAAGTTCCATTGATCATAAGAATTCTTATAAAGAAATAATACATGCGAATTTTTCCCGGGTTACTGAATCTTTGCGAGTTTTAGAAGAAGTTAATAAGATAGGTAATAATTATTCTTTAGGTAAAGCAATTGAACAAATAAGATTTAAAGTTTACACCATAGAATCAAATTTTCATAGAATAGTTCAATTAAATTTTAATAAAGAGATATATGGTATAACTAATGAAAAGTTATCAGAAATGCCAGCAATTAAACAAGTGAAATTATTTGTTAAAAAAGGTATTAGAATAATACAATATCGAGAAAAAAATAAATCAAAAGGTGAAAGACTAGAGGACTGTTTAAAAATAAGAGAATATTTGCAACCATTAGATAATCATATATTTATTGTAAATGATGACATTGCAATAGCAGAAATTGTTGAGGCTGATGGTATACATCTGGGGCAAGAGGACGTTGGCATTGAACATGTACGTGAGAAATATCCAAACTTCATCATAGGCGTATCAACACATAATAAAATTCAGGTAAGAGAAGCTATTAAACAAAAGGCTGACTACATTGGTGTCGGTCCTATGTTTAAAACTAAAACAAAGAAAAATGTTGAAGCATCAAAAGGTTTAGAGTTTTTACAATGGGTAGAAAAGAATTCCAGTATTCCTTTCGTTACCATTGGCGGAATCAATAGAAATAATATTGAAGAAGTTTTCAAATCAGGTGGTAAAACGATTGCTATGATTCGTCAGTTAAGAAATGAAGAAAAAATTAATGAAATTTTAGAAGTCTTTAAAGGGGGAAAATAATGAATTATACAACACAAATGGATGCTGCAAGAAAAGGTGTCATAACAGATGCCATGAAAAGTGTTTCAAAAAAAGAAAATGTTTCTGTAGAGTTATTAAGGAAAAAAATTGCAACAGGAAAGGTTGTTATACCATCAAATATAAACCATAAGACTTTAGATTATCAGGGTGTTGGTGAAGGTTTAAGAACTAAGGTAAATGTTAATCTAGGGATCTCGAAAGATTGTCGATGTATAGAAACAGAACTAAGCAAAGTAGAAAAAGCAATTGAAATGTCTGTAGAAAGTATAATGGATTTAAGTTCTTTTGGTAAGACAGAGGAGTTTAGAAGAAAGTTAATTAATCGATCAACTGCTATGATTGGTACAGTACCAATCTACGATGCTATTGGATTTTATGACAAAGAATTAAAAGACATTAAAGCAAAAGAGTTTTTAGATGTTATTGAGAAACATGGATCAGATGGTGTAGATTTTATAACAATCCATTCAGGTTTAAATAAAGAAACCATTAAAGTTTTTGAAAGAAATAAACGGTTAACAAATATTGTGTCAAGGGGCGGTTCTCTTATATACGCATGGATGAAAGCAAATAATAAAGAAAACCCATTTTTTAAATATTTTGATGAAATTCTAGAAATATGTGAAAAATACGATATAACATTGTCTTTAGGTGATGCTTGTCGCCCCGGGAGTATATCAGATGCCACAGATGCTAGCCAAATAAAAGAACTCATGGTTTTAGGAGAATTAACGAAACGCGCTTGGGAGAAGAATGTTCAAGTTATGATTGAAGGCCCTGGCCATATGGCAATGAATGAAATAGAAGCCAATGTTATTTTACAAAAGAAGCTATGTCATGGGGCACCGTTTTACGTGCTTGGGCCAATTGTAACAGATGTTGCACCAGGACATGACCATATAACATCTGCTATTGGCGGAGCCCTTGCAGCTTCTAAAGGGGCAGATTTTCTTTGCTATGTCACACCAGCTGAGCATTTGAGATTACCTAATGAAAAGGATGTTGAAGAAGGAATTATAGCAGTAAAAATTGCAGCCCATGCGGCAGACATAGCCAAAAACATTGAAGGGGCTAGTGATTGGGATGATCAAATGAGTCAGGCAAGACAAAATTTAGATTGGAATAAAATGTATTCTTTAGCTATGGACCCTAAAAAAGCAAAACTTTATAGAGAATCATCTGAAACCGAAGTAGAAGATAGTTGCTCAATGTGTGGTAAAATGTGTGCCATTCGTACCATGAATAAATCTATGAAAGGGGAAGATGTTGATATTTTGAATCAGGAAAAAGTAAAATGATTACTTTAATCACGGATCGACAAATATGCAAGACATCACTAGTGACCAAAATAGAAGAATTAATGAGCAAAAATAGAATTGATCAAGTGATTTTAAGGGAAAAAGATTTAGAAGAAAAAGAATTATTTTATTTATATTTAGAACTCAAGAAACTAATTGAGAATAGTCCTATTAATCTGATTGTCAATGCATCATTGTCATTTGCTAAAAAATATAGACTAAATCAAATTCATCTAAGCCAAGAAAATATCCAAAAGATTTCTAGTGTTGAAGCCGTTAAAAATATTTCATTTGGCGTCTCAGTTCACTCCAAAGAAGAGATTGAGTTTGCTTTGAAATTTAAACCGGATTATTTACTTATATCACCTATTTTCAAAACAGATTGTAAGAAAGGAAAAAGACCTTTAGGTCTAAGATTACTAAAGGAATATCAAGACATAATAAATGTACCTTTAATTGCATTAGGTGGTATAAATGATGAAAACATTTTTCAATTGGAACAGTTAAATATTACAAATATTGCTATGCGGTCAAATTTATTGATTTAATAATGACTAAAAAACATCTTGTACTCTTGGGTATTAGATGTTTTAATTTTGAGAAAAAATATTTTGTGGTATAATAAACAAACAAGCAAGCATTAAACAATGTTTAAAAGATAGATGGTGGAGGTTGTTATGATTAAGAAAGCATTACACGAGTTTGATGAAAAGATATATCATCCAAGTACTGTTGTAGGAGAGTTTTCAGGTAGAGATAGTGTAGCTGCAATCATGAAAGCATTTGAATCAGATGATATTAATTATATTTTACCTGTGGCAAGTTTTGCAGGATCTGAATATGGGGATTATGATGAGATATATGATAATTATAAAAGAATCTTAGAAATTGTTGAAAAACGTTATGGAAAAGAAAAAGTTCTTTATCCACTACATGAGTACAACCGTGAAGATTTATGGCATTTGATGAATGGTAGATTTATGGCCCAAGTAACAAAAAAGTTTGGATACATGACACCTTGTATTGGTTGTCATTTATATTTTCACTTAATAAAGCTTAATTTCGCGAAATCCCTCTCGAACAAAGTGATTTCAGGGGAACGGGAGTCCCATGATGGTAAAATTAAGATTAATCAGTATTCATTAAGCTTAGATGCCTATATTCGAGTAATGGAGTATTTTGATGTCGAATTACTTATGCCTATAAGAAATATAAAAGATAGTGAGACAATAGAAAATCTAATTGGTTTTCCATGGGTGGAAGGGAAGAATCATCCCAAATGCGTATTAAGTGGAAATTATCGCAATAGTATGGGTCAGGCAATTTTAAATGTAGAGGAGTTACAAAATTATCTTGAAAACCATTTAATCGTTCTTGGTCAAGTTGTTGGAGAACACTTATTAGATCAAAAGAGAAGTTTGGAAAACCTAAAAGAAAGGATACAGGAGATATAATGAAAGTCATTACCCTATTACTTGATGGTGTTGGGGATCGAACCTATGAAGAGTTAAATCACCAAACACCTCTTCAGTATGCAAATACGCCTAATTTAGACCTATTAGCGGAAAAAGCCCAATGTGGTTTAATGACCCCTTTATCAATTGGCGCAAGTTTAGGGACAGATTTAGCCCACTTCATTTTATTTAATTATTCTTTAGAGGAATACCCAACGCGTACAATTATTGATGCTTATGGTGAGAAAATCAATTTTGATAAAGATGATTTGTTATTAAGAGCTTCCTTTGCTCAAGTAGATAAAAGAGTTGATGGCTATTATATTAAAGAACGTTTTATAGAAAAGCAAAATGAAAAGGTAGTTAAAGATTTAATAGAGATCTTCAATAGAACAAAGAATGGTTATAATTTTGAGGTCATCCATTCTTACGATAGTCATTGTTTTTTAAAAATCAAAGGTAGTGGCTTGTCAGCATCTGTTTCAGACAGTGATCCATTCTATTCAAATCAATTTGTTATGAAAGTTGAACCCTTTGAATCTGAAAGAAAAGAAAGTCAGCAAACAGCAGATACAATCAATGAATATTTAAAAGAAAATTATACTTTATTAACACAGAAAGATCTGCCATGCAATTTTTTATTAACGAAATGGGCTGGTATAGACAAAGCAGTTGAACCTTTTAAATCTAAAACAGGTATGTCTGGTTTAATCCTCGGTAAATCTAAATTACTAGAAGGCATTGCTACTTTAACAAACATGAGTTACAAAGCTTATGATACATTTGCTGAAGGCATAGAAAAAGCTCTACTAGCAGAAGAAGAGTATGTTCATCTACATACAAAAGAAACAGATACAGCTTCACATTCTAAAAATGTTCATGAGAAAGTAAGAGTAATCGAGGCAATTGATGAAAAGTTAAAACCATTATTATCCTTTGATGGATTACTAGTAGTAACAGCAGACCATAGCACACCTTGTTCTGGTGAAATGATCCATTCTGGCGAATCTGTCCCATTTATGGCAGTTGGTGGTTATATTAGAAGAGATTTAGTAGAGAAATTCAACGAAATTGATTGTAGTCTTGGGAGTGTTCAACTAAGAGGTAATGAATTTATTGACTACATTAATAATGCTAGAGATGAAGGAAAACTCTACCATTTAAGAGCAGGTAAAAAACACTCAAATTTTATTAAAAGGGATATTAATAAATTAGTATAAGATTTATTTATAGATAAGATTAATGCATTAAAATATTCTATTAGATTTATCGTAGAAATCTTTATATAATAAAAAATAAAAAAGAGGATATGATAATGATTATAGATATGCACATACATGAAAAGAATGGTTCCTTAGATAGCCAATTAAGTATTGAAGAAGCAATTCAAGAAGCTGAAGAAAAAAATATTGATGGTTTGTGCTTTACTGACCATGACAGTTTGTATTTACGAAATCATATAGAAGAATATCAGCAGACAACAAAGGTTTTGCTAATTGTTGGTGTTGAAATTTATACACTTGACGGTGATTTGTTGTGTTATGGACTTGATGAGTTGCCAAAAGAAAGAATGAGTGCAGAAGAAACAATTGCCTTTGTACATAAACGTGGAGGTGTATGTATTGCGGCACATCCCTATAGGAATAATAATAGAGGCTTGAAAGATAAAATTCTAAGTTTACAGCATTTGGATGCCATTGAGGTATTAAACGGAAGAACTTTACCATTAAACAATAATATAGCTTATCAAAAATCTAAACAAAATGATTTAAGGCAATGTGGTGGTAGCGATGCCCATCAAGTTGGTGAAGTTGGAAAAATGGGAACGTATTTTAATACGGATATTAGACATGAGCTAGATTTTATTAATGCCATTAAAACTGGTCAATTTTATCCAGTAGCATTAGAAACTAGAGAGTCAATAAAAATTGAAAAAGTAATATAAATTAAAAAAACGATTATGTTAATAGTCGTTTTTTTGTGTTAAAATAAAATTATGAAAGTACAGTTGATTAGAGGAGTTTAGATGAAAATATTACATACAGGGGATTGGCACATTGGTAAACTAGTAAATGGTGTTCACATGACAGAAGATCAAAGGTTTATTCTTGAACAGCTTATTAATCTGATAAAAAAAGAGAAACCAGAAGTTTTAATTATTGCTGGAGATATTTATGACCGTTCCATACCACCGACAGAAGCTGTTAAGTTACTTGATGAATGTTTCGCAGAAATTTTAATTAAGCATAAGACAAAAATTATAGGCATTGCTGGAAACCATGACAGTCCAAATAGATTAGCCTTTGGCAGTCAAGTGTTTAAAGAACAAGGCCTTTACTTGAAAGGTGAAATAAAAGAGAGTATTCAACCAATTGTCATTAATGGTGCGAATTTTTATTTAATACCATATGTAGAACCATCGGTTATTAAAGAAAACTTCGGCGAAAAAAATATTAAATCTCATGATGATGCAATTAAGTTTTTAATTGATTCAATTGAATTGGATCCAGAAGCGTTAAATATTTGTATTGCTCATGGTTTTATTACAAATAGCGATACTATTGAAACCAGTGACTCTGTAAGACCTTTATCAATTGGAGGCAGTGAATATGTTAATGTAGACTATTTTGAAGCCTTTGACTATACAGCGCTAGGTCATTTACATAGACCGCAGAAAGTAAAACATGACTTCATTCGTTATTCAGGGTCGCTTTTAAAGTATTCTTTTTCTGAGGTGAACCAAAACAAAAGGGTTACATTAGTGGAATTTTCAGATAATGCATTTCTAAATTTTACTGAAGTTTCTTTACCAGTAAAAAGAGATATGAAAGTATTAGAGGGAAGATTATCTGAAGTGCTTGCATTAGGAAAGAGTGGAGAAATCAATACAGAACATTATTATAAAATCATTTTAACTGATGAGGGACAATTAATAGAACCCATGGCTAAACTTAGACAAATATTTGATCATGTTTTGAAACTTGAATTTAGGAGAACCCTCAGTAACCATGAAAACAGGAATACTTCAGCAGATAAGAACTTCGAAAAGAAAAGTAATGTGGAACTATTTCAAACATTCTATGAAAATATGACGGATCAGAATTTTGATGATAAGAGAAAAGAGTTAACAGTTTCTTTATTAAATCACTTGAATAAGGAGAGGAGAGGAAAATAATGCAGCCAATCAAATTAAAGATGAATGCCTTTGGACCTTATGCAAGTGAGGAAACAATTGATTTTTCTGAGTTGAAGAACAATAAACTTTTTCTTATTTCTGGACCTACTGGTTCTGGTAAAACAACTATATTTGATGCTATGAGTTACGTTTTATATGGTGAAGCCAATGGGGAGTATAGAACTACTGACGATCTAAGGAGTCAATTTGCCGGTCCTGACACATTGACATGGGTGAGTTTAGAATTTTCAGTTAAAGGAATTGATTATAAGATATTACGTGAACCTAGCCAATTAAGAGAAAAGAAAGTTGGGGATGGATTGACAACTCATAATGCCTATGCTGAATTGATTATTTATAATCAAAAACCAGCACAAGTGATTACAGGTGTTCAAGATGTAACGAATAAAATTATCGAAATTATTGGTTTAGACTCAGAGCAATTTAAACAGATCATGATGATTCCCCAAGGGGAGTTTAGAAAGCTATTGGTTTCCGATAGTCAAGATCGAGAGAAAATATTACAAAAATTATTTGACACGAGAATATATAAGACTTTTCAAGAAGCTTTAAAATCACAAGAAAGAGAATTGAAAAATACATGGGAGACCTTGAAATCATCCCAAAAAGAAGCCATTAATCGTATTAATGATGAAAGTTCAAATGAAAAGATGCAGGAAATACTTAAGCGTGAATCTATTGCAATTGATGAGTTAATCATAAGCTTAAAAACGTTGAATCAATCAGACCAAGTAAGAATAGAAGAAATCAATGAATCTATTAAGGGACTTGAGAATCAACTCGCTTTGTTAATTGAAAAAAAGACTAAAGGTATTGAACTTAATAAACAAATTGAGGCATTTCACAAGGTAGAAGATCAATTAGAAAAGCTCAAAATAGAAGAAAGTAAAATTATTGAGTTAAAAAATGCCCTAAGACAGATGAAAATTGCAAAGGATATTAAACCATATAAAGACACATTAGATAAAATAAAAAGTGAAATCGTGAAGAAAGATTCGGACTTAGAAAAAAACAAAGTAAGATTACAAGAGTTAATCGAATCTTTCAAAGAAACAAAGAAAACTTATGAGTTTCATCAATCAGAGAAAGAAAAGACCTATAGAGAAAAGCTAAATGAACAATTAATCGATTATAGAAGATTTTTAGAGAAAATAAAAAGTTTAAAAATAATTGAAGAAAATATAGATACAAGAGAAAACGATTTAAAAAACAAAAAAAATAATAACAATGAAAACAATCACTTGATTAATCAGACAAAAGAAAAAATAGATAAGACCCAAGAGACAATAGAACATCTTGAAAATGCATTAGATCTTAATGGGATTAATGAAAAATTACAGGTGTTGAATGCTAAAAAAATGCTTTTAGATCAAATGCTAGGATTGGAAGCAGATATAAACACTTTAGAAGAAAAGCAATCTGATTTAAAGAAGCAATTAAGTAATCAGAAAGAAGCAATGGTGAAAAGTGAAAAAGAATATAAGAAGGGTAAATTATTATTTCATAGAAATCAAGCAGCTCTCTTAGCTAAAGAGTTAAATGAGAATGAACCGTGTCCTGTGTGTGGGGCTTTAGAGCATCCTAATAAAGCAGAGTTTAATGTAAATATCATTTCTTCAGAACAACTAGATAATTTGGAGAAGGTTTATAGTGAAGAAAAAATAGGATATGAAACATTAAAAAAAGAATTTTTAGAAATACCAGATAGAATTGATTTGGTATCAGTAAAAATGAATCAATTAAAAGAAGAGTTAAAATCCTATGATAAGAATACAGAGTTATCGAATCTTCAACAGGTTATAAAATCTAATGAAGTGTTAATTGAAGTTTTTTCTGAGAAAAAAGAACAAGCCAGTAATAATAGAAAAGAGATTAGTGTATTAAAAAATAAGATACTAGAACTGAGCTCTTTATTAGAAGAAAAGCTTGAAATGAAGAATATTTACGAAAATAAAATAAAAACAGTAGAACATAGCTTAGCAACACTTGTTTCAAGAAAAGATACAATCAAAGAAGAAATTCCAAGTCATTTACAATCTGAGAAGAAAATTATAACTGCAGTCAATGAATTAGAGAATGAAGTTCAAGAAAAAAATCGTAAACTTAATACACTCATCACAAAATTTAATGATGAAAAAGTTGAAATAGAGAAATTAAAAAGTGTTATTGAAGTAATAGAAGCTGATTTAGAGACATTAAGAATTGAAGAAGTAACAGCAAATAAAAAATACATTAATGAGTTATCGGCTAACAACATGACTGTCATAGAATTTACAGATTTTGTATCTAAAATTGAAAAGATTGATCATTATAAGAATGAAATAGATGCCTATTTCTTAGAAAAAAATAAGTTAGAAAATGAGTACAAACGATTAGAACAACTTGTTGGTGAGGTTTCGCCTGTAGCCATTGATTTAATTCAAGAAGAAATTAGTGGATTGGGAGAAAGAAAAGATGAGATTCTATTAGAGCGTGAAAGATTTGCATCGCGACTTAATACTAATAAAAGAGAACTAGCGACGATTTTGGAATTAAAAGAAAAGATTAAATCTGTTGAGGAGGAATATTTAGTATTAGGGGAATTGGCAGATGTAGCAAATGGGAAAAATGAACATCGAATGACCTTTGAACGGTATATTTTAGCTGCTTTTTTAGAAGATATTATTTACGCGGCTAATATACGTCTAAATAAAATGACAAGTGGTAGATATGAAATGTTTAGAACAGAAAAGAAAGAAAGGGCTAATAAACAAAGCGGATTAGAAATTGAAGTTTTTGATAATTATACAGGCAAAAAAAGACATGTTAAAACTTTATCTGGTGGCGAGAGTTTTATGGCATCATTAGCAATGGCATTAGGTTTATCAGATATTGTACAAAACTATGCAGGAAATGTTAGGCTAGATACAATGTTTGTTGATGAAGGTTTTGGAACATTAGATCCAGATGCATTAGATGCAGCAATCAATTGTTTGATTGATTTACAAGATTCTGGAAGACTTGTTGGTTTGATTTCACACGTACCTGAACTCAAAGAGCGAATAGAGGCAAGATTAGAAGTTTCTACTACTAATATAGGTAGTACAACAAAATTTATAGTATTATAAAATGAGCCGGTTAATCACCGGCTCTTATTTAACTATTCATTTTTTTCTAATTGAACAGCAGTCCCATAGCATAGAACTTCAGCAGCGCCTTGCATAATTGCAGAAGTAGAATATCTCAAGTTAATGATTGCATCTGCACCTAAGGCTTCAGCTTTTTCGATAACTTCTTGCTTAGCAGAAGCGCGAGATTCTGTCATCATTTCCTCATATTCACCGAGATGTCCACCAACAATGTGTTTAAAACCACTTAAAATATCCTTTCCTAGATGCTTGGCTTGAATGGTATTCGCTTCTACAATACCGACTACATTCTTGATCTTATAACCTGGTACATAATCAATATTTACAATAATCATTTTTTCCTCCTTAGAACTTCAGTACAATAAGGACATATATCCCATTCTTCCTTTATATTTTTATTGCAACTTGGACAGGTATAGGTTAATATCTGATTACAATTTGGACAAATCGAAGTTTTTTTCTTTACTCTAAAGTGACAATTAGGACAATTCGTATATTCATTGTATTTACGTATAATTAAATAGGCAATTAATGCAATATAACTTGGTAAAATTATAATTATTGCAATCCAAAGTACTCTTCTCATATCATGAGACTTTGCATCATGATAAACATATAAGATAATCAAACTCTTAATTATTATAGCAATAATTAACCCTATTAAGTTACTTGGTTCAATGATATTTGCTAAGTATAGGTCCATTTTTTTCCTTTCATTGAGAGTTTAAATGTTTAGTGAAAAGTTATTACTATCTTGGTTTTCCTTAATAACGACATTTTTAAAGTTATATCTTTTATATATTTTTATATATTTATCTCGAAGATTATAGTTTGTTTTTTTGTCTATAGATGAGTTAATAAATTCATTTGTAGAGTCATCATTTTCTTCTTTGATAATACCATAAATTTTCCCCTCTGGACCTCTAGTATATGAGTAGATATTTGCTGAAAAATCCTTTGGCACTTCACTATTATTCAGAGGGTTTTGCTGTTTCTTTTGAATAGGAAGATCAGATATAGATTCTTCAGTTTTTACTTCTTTCTGAATAATAACTTTTATATCTATCTCATCATCAATACTTTGCTTAACTTTTTCAGCTTCTTCCTTAGAAGAAACAACAATAGTAATTTTTGCCTTTGAAATAGATTGTTGATCATAATTGTAGCTTATATTTTTTACTTTTCCCGGTAATTGAGACATGATTGCTTTTACTTTATTCTCAATATTTTTGTCTTTTGCTATCAATGGTGATTGATTCATTTGATTGTTGTTAGAAATTTGTTTTATTTCCATAATAATCACCTCTATATAAAGCACACCCTAAATTATTAATACCCATATATTTTCACTTTATTCATAATATTTTTATTGTAAGATTAAAAAATGAACTATATAATGTACTTAAATAAGGAGGTGTAATCAATGGGATATATACACATATATACTGGTAATGGAAAAGGTAAAACAACAGCTGCTTTCGGATTGGCTATTCGAGCACTTATGAGTGGTAAAAAAGTTTATATAGGTCAGTTTGTAAAAGATATGGCATATAATGAAACTAAGATTTCAAATGATTATAAAGATTTAACTATTGAACAGTTAGGTAAAGGATGTTTTATTGAAAGAAAACCAACAGATGAAGATAAAAGAATTGCCAAGGCTGCTTTAGATAAATGTTATAAACTTTGTGAGAGTAATACATACGATCTGATTATTCTTGATGAACTATGCATAGCATTATACTTTAAACTTTTTAGTGTCCAGGTTGTAATCGACTATTTCTTTAATCAAAAATTCAAAGCAGAAATAGTATTTACTGGTCGTTATTGCCCAGAAGAAATGATTGAAAAAGCAGACTTAGTAACTGAAATGAAAGAAATTAAACACTATTTTAGTCAAGGCATTACTTCAAGGGATGGTTTTGATCGTTAAAATAGTATAAAGATGGGAGAATCAAATGAAGTATTTTATCGCTGCAACATCAGTAATAATTATTGCTATATGTATCTTGCTAGAGATTCCATTATATTTAGGTTTTTTTATGAGTGCTGTATTAAATATAGTTTATTATAGATTGAAGGAAAATTATACACTGAAAGAATTGATCGGCTATTACTTAAACGGCGCATTAGAACATCGTGTAATCTATGGTATTATTTTACTCATTGGTGGGATTGTTACTGTATGGATTGCTTCTGGAATAGTTCCAAGTTTAATCTATTATGGTTTTGAACTCATCAGTGTAAATTATATCTTTACAATTAGTTTTATATTTACATCCATTGTATCTGTTTTTATGGGAACTGCTTTGGGTACGATTTCAACTGTAGGTATTGCTTTAATGGGAATCGGTAAAGGTTATGGTGTTGATCTAAATATTTTGCTAGGGGCAATTGTTTCAGGCGCTTTTATAGCGGATAAGATTTCACCGATCTCAGGATTACACAATTTACTTTTAGTTGTGACAGAAACAGATTATAAGGGTGTATTTAAAGAGATGATGAAAACCTTTATACCAGTATATTTGTTAACCTTATTGTTTTTTATCTATAAAGACTTCAGTATGTCAATTTCTATTAGGTCATTAGAAACTGTAGGGTTATATAAAGAAATGATTAGTACCTACTTCACAATATCTAAACTACTCTTGATGGTACCTATTATTGTTATCATACTTCCTTTTTTTAAGGTGAAGGCAAAGTTTGCATTATTAATTGGTACAATCATTGGAACCGTTATAACAATTTTGGTACAAGGGAAAAGTGTTCTTAAAACCTTGAATATCTTATTTTTTGGTTTTTCTATTGATCAATCGAATAATCCTCTAACTGAAATCCTAACAAGTAGTGGTATCTTTGGTATGTTTGAAGTAATTTTGATTGTAATGGGAGCATTAGGTTTGGTTGGAATATTTAATAATACTGGTATTATTACTAAAATTTCTAATAAGCTAGTTGATAATATTAAGAGTAAATCAGATTTAATAATAAAAACAAGCTTGATTTCTTCAATCTTTACAATCATGACATGTGACCAGACCGTAGGAATTATCGTTCCAGCAAAACTTTTTCCTAAAAAGTATGAAGCTTTTAATATGTCTAGAGAAAAACTGGCAAGGATACTTTCAGATACAGGGATTGTCATTGCACCATTAATGCCTTGGAATGTAAATGTGATAATATTCTCTAAAGTCCTTGGACTTTCAAGTTTAGGGTATGTTAAGTATTCTGTTTTATGTTTTTTATTTCCCATAATGACTATAATTTTTGCATTAAAAAAGAACTTAAATTAGAATTTAAGTTCTTTCTTTTATTTCTGATATTTCAGTAAAACTTCTAATTTGATTCCGGCCAGATTCTTTTGCAAGATATAAAGCCCGATCGGCTTTATTAAGTAAAGAATCAAGTGAGTTTGCGTGTTCTGGAAAATTTGCAATACCAAAGCTTGCCGTGATGTTTACTTGAATAGAAGGTAAAAATGAATTCTTCAAAAAAACCTTTCTGAATGCCTTTAATAGTTTTATTGATTCTATATAAGTCTTCTCCAGAATAACTATGAACTCATCACCACCATACCTGATTACTCGGCCATGATGTTCTTCAAAAAAATCCAAAGCAAGGGAAGCAATATTAATGAGTAGTTCGTCTCCTTTTTCATGTCCTAGTGTATCATTCACAGTTTTGAAATTATCTAAATCAATTAAGATGTAGGTTATACTTTGAGCATCATGATAATGTTTCAGATCATCTAAATATCTTCTATTATAACAACTCGTCAAAATATCCTTATTAGATAATTCCATAATTTGTTTGTGCATCCTAGAATTAATAAATATATTACTTAATTGAACGGTTAAAGTTTCAAAAAAATCAAGTTTGGTTTTATTAAAAAAATTATTGTAGCTTTTCGCTGATAAAAAACCAATTTGCTCATCATTCATGTAGTTATAAATTGGCAAATATACAATGGTATATTCATTCCGATTGATAACCTCTACTTGTTTAAGTATTTGGAACTTTTTATCGATTTTTTGATCTTCTAGTATTCTGAATTTATTTTTTAACTCATTATTAATAGTATATACATTATATCCTTCATTTTCTTGTTTAAGGGAAATTGAGCAGGATTGTAAACCAAAAATTCCAATGAGCATATCTAAAATTAAAGAGGCTAATTCTTTCTCAGATTTTAATTTGCTAGAATATTTTACAATTTCTCCAAAAACCCAGAGAAAACTTGATTTTTCATCATTTTCTTTTTCAAGGTCAATTATTTTTTTGTTTTGTTCTAATATAAGTTCTTCTCTACTATAATCCATAACACCCTCATTTCTAATCTATAATTAATTATATAAGAAACTTACATTAAAAGAAAGTAAAAATTAAGTAAATTATTTGATAAACCTTTGATAAATTTTAAATAAGGGTATATTTTTTATAAGAATTTTGTTATGATATTTCTAGTCCCGAAGTAAATTAAAGGAGAGTACATTGGATTTAATAAAAAAGTTTGTTAAATATTATAAACCACATAGAAAATTATTTATCTTAGACATTACATCGGCTTTTTTTGTTGCAATGATTGATTTAGTTTTCCCTGCAATTTCAAGGAATATTATAAATGAAATTGTACCAAATAAAAACTTTGACATGTTAACTAAAATGATCTTATTCTTGTTTGGTTTATTTGTTATAAGAGGTATTCTAAGATATATTATACATTATTGGGGACATGTTGTCGGTGTACGCATGGAAGCAGATATGAGGAATAAATTATTCTCACATATTCAAACCCAAGACATTCAGTTTTTTGATAATACTAAAGTTGGTCATTTAATGTCTCGTATAGTAAATGATTTAAGAGATATTTCTGAGTTAGCCCATCATGGACCGGAGGATATATTCTTATCTGTGATTATGTTTATTGGATCTTTTATCATTTTAGTTCAGATTGAACCAACATTAACTTATATATTATTCTCATTTGTTGCAATTATTGTTTTCTATGCAATTACTAGAAGAAAGAAAATGAGAAATGCTTTTAGAAGTGTAAGAAAAGAAATTGCTAATGTTAATACAAGTATAGAGAATAGTTTATCAGGTGTAAGAGAAGCCAAAACGTATACAAATGAAGAAATGGAATATGAGAAGTTTTTAATAGGAAATACTAAATTTAAAGAGTCAAGAGAATATGCTTTTAAATCTATGGCTGAGTTTTCTACTGGAATAGATTTTTTAATGAAATTTTTAAATCTTATTATTTTAGGTTTTGGGGGATACTTTATTATAATTGAATCCATTGACTATGGTGATTTTGTAGCTTTTTTAATGTACATTAATTTATTTATGGAACCAGTAAAACGATTAACTTCCTTTACCCAACAATTTGAACAGGGGATGAGCGGTTTTGAACGCTACTGTGAGTTATTAGAGATTCAACCAGAAATCAATGACAAACCAGATGCAATTAAATTTAATGAGATTAAAGATAAGATTGAGTATAAAGATGTTGGTTTTTCATATACTGAAGAGGGCGAATGCGTATTAGAAAATATTAATTTGACAATAAAAAAAGGCAGTACATTAGCATTAGTTGGCCCATCAGGTGGTGGGAAAACAACAATATCTAATTTGCTACCGAGATTTTATGATATTAATAAAGGTAAAATTACTATAGATGGTATAAATATTAAAAACTTTAAAATCAAATCTTTAAGAGAAAAAATTGGATTTGTTCAACAAAATATATTTATTTTTTCTGGAACACTAAAGGATAACATTCGTTATGGTAATACAGAAGCGACTGAAGAAGATATTATTGAAGCAGCTAAGAATGCTAACATTCATGAGTTTATCATGAGTTTGCCAGAACAATATAATACTGATGTTGGAGAAAAGGGTATTAAACTATCTGGTGGACAGAAACAAAGAATTTCGATTGCTAGAGTATTCTTAAAAAATCCACCGATTTTAATTTTGGATGAGGCAACATCGGCCCTTGATAATGCAACAGAAATTAAAATTCAACATTCACTAGAGAAATTATCGAAAGGGCGAACGACTATTGTAATAGCCCATAGACTATCAACTATTCGTGATGCAGATGAAATAATTGTTATTTCTTCAGAAGGGATACAAGAGCGTGGCAATCACGAAGAGTTAATCAAACAAGGTGGTATTTATTCAAAATTATACAAAGCACAATTCAAAGGATTTATACCAGATGACATTAAATAAAGGGATTTCATCTTGATATATTAAAAATAGTATGATATATTTATTTAAAATTACAAATATTGTATTTAGAGAGTAGGTAGTATTTATTTTAGAGAGAGCCGAGGATGGTGGAAGCTTGGTACTTGATACTATTGAAACGTACTAATAAATTCTAATTGAAATGAGTAAATTAGATGGTACCTACCATTAAAAGGTTTGAGTGAACATTTTATTAATGTTAACAAGAGTGGCAACGCGTATAATACGTCTCTTAA
>DATFJG010000106.1:0-11613 GCA_035269305.1 Clostridia bacterium | reverse complement strand
TCTTTATTATTAAAGGAAATTCTTAAAACTTCAGAATATATATACACAACATTTTGAAATTACAACAACTCTAAAATAAGAGTTAAATCTTGTTTATAAAAAAGCTTATCAATAAACAACCTATAAGTAACTAATCTCATCTAATTAGGCAAAAGATATTACAATATAATAATCTTCTATTTGAATTAATAATAAATATATAGAATTACTATTTTATCATTTTCTCTTCATCAAATATTCATATATAAAGTATATTATAATACATTTAGTTGAAAAATAATTTATATGTTATATCATTTTACTCTATTATTGATTATTAATATCATCATCCTTGGTTTCCGATGTTTCGCTGTTTCCTGCCGTCTCAGAATAGCTCATAGTCTCATTTGCCTTAGGCTTTTTTCATATTCGTAGTGGCCCACGACATCCTTGTCCTCAGCTAATTTTTTAATCGTGTTCAAAATTCGGTACTTTCACCCTATATATTCAGCGCACACCTGTCAAACAACCAAAAAGGGCAGTAATATATTACTGCCCACCTTGTATCAAGATAATTATTTAACTATATTTCTCTTTAGAATTATTTGGAAATTAATAGTAGATTTTTGTTTAGATATTAGCTTGCTATTATATCTTTATTTTTTGCTGTAGAAGAAACTGCTTGTTCCCTACCTATAATCCCTGTTGGCCTCCAGCGTAATAGTGATATAATAACAATACCAACAACAAGTGTTCTTATATGCGGGATTTTAGCAGAACTAATAGGTAGATAACCAGCTACCATTTCACTCACACTCCATGCACCCCAGATAACAAAAGCTCCAACAATAGAACCCTTATTATTACCTGAACCTCCAGCAACAACCATTAATAATGGCAAGAAACACATCATAATATCTGTATAGGACATAGGGTTTATATAACCCTGATAATGAGCAAACATTGCTCCTCCAATTCCAATTATCATTGAGCCCAGTACAAGTGATTGAAAACGATAGGAAAAAACTTTTTTACCCAGCATCTCAGTAAGCTTTTCATCTTCTTTTATGGCCATCTGAATTCTTCCCCAGGGAGATTTAACTACTCTTTCCAGTAGATAAAAAATTAAGAGCATAATCAAAAATGCCAAAATTCCATAAACCCAGTTTGAAAGATCATTACCTACAAAACCTGATAAGGGTTTATGTATTCCCCCGATACCCCAGACGCCATTACTCAGCCATTGTTCATTTTTAAGTATTATCTGAATTGTCATACCTAAGCCAAGTGTTGAAATAGCAAAAAATCCAAATTCCAGATGTAATGTAGCCATTCCTATCAAGCCACCAAGTATTCCAGATACCATAGCAGCTCCAACCAATCCTATAATAAATGGCAAACCATAACCGCCTAATCTACCTCCTGCTGTAGCTCCTGTTAATATTACAGAAGTATAACCACCTGCTGCTGCCAGCCCAAAAACAGATAGATTAAATAATCCCGTATAACCCCACTGTAAATTATAGCCTAAAGTTATTATCGCATAAACAGATCCCATACATAATAGGGCTGCAATATAAGCAATCATTTTATACCTCCTATCTTTCCAGGAAAGTACCCTGGAAAATACCATGTGGTTTAGTAGTCAATATTACGATCAAGAGTAGAAAAGCAAGTACCTGCTTATATCCACTCATTTCAATGGGAATACCAGTTGAATCAAATATTACCTGTAAAATTTCTGAGCCAAACTCCTGTGTAATACCAATAATTAAACCAGCTCCAAGTGTTCCTAGTATAGCTCCATCACCACCACAAACTACAGCAAAAAACATAGCCATTAATAATGTGAAACCCATTATTGGCCTTAACTGTATTGCGAGACCATAAAACACACCGGCAGTAGCTGTTAAAACTCCAGCAATTATAGTAACTGTAGTATGAACATGCTTGTTTTTTATACCTGAAATTTCTGCTAACCGCGAATCATTTGCAGTAGCTAACATAGCTTTGCCCAGTTTTGTATAATATTGAAAATAATAAACTATACCCACAATAATTAATGTTGCTAATACAACAAATATCTCATCAGGGCTAATATTTATACCACCGGCTAAGTGATATGTTTTTCTAACTCCCGAAATATAATTTTTTAATTGTGGACCCCATATTAAATATATCAAACTTCTTAATACAAAAAGCATACCAAATGCAGTTAAATAAAAAAACATAAAAGGAGAATTTCTTTTCCTTAGTGGCTGGTATAAAAACTTGTCTACTGCTGTCATGATTATTGCAAGTACAATCATTGACAAAATAAGTGCCAATATTAAACCTGGACCAAAACTTACTACAGGAAAAGAACCCATTGGTATTATACTTAAAAAAGCAAATGCTAAATACGCTCCCAGCGTAAAAAATGTTCCTCCTGTAAAATTAAAATAATTTTGTATAAGCAAAATATATGATATTCCCAGGCCACCGAGAGTAATTATACTTCCTAGAATAATTCCATTAACAATACTTCCTAGCATATTTAAATACCTCCTTTTTAACCCCCAAAATATAGATTCATTACTTGGTCATTATCTAATAATGTATCTGTAGGTGCTTCAAAAATTATTTCCCCACTTCTTAATAAATAACCTCTATCAGCTGCAGGAATAGCCTGTTCAGTCTGAGCAACAAGCAATATAGTCATATCTTCTTCTTCCTGCAATCTCAAAATTGAATCTAATACATCAGTTACGAGATTAGGCTGTAATCCAGATGTTGGCTCATCCAATATTAGTAAAGATGGATCAATCATAATTCCTCTGCTTATTGCCAGCATCTGTCTTTGACCACCTGATAAATTACCTGATGTCTGTTTTAACCTTTCTTTTAAAATTGGAAATAAGTCAAAAATCATATCCAGTCTTTCCTGAATATCTCCCTCATATGTATAAGCACCCATCTCTAAATTATCCATGACTGACATATCTGTAAATATATTACCTTCCTGAGGGACATATGATATACCCTTTGTTAATATATCAGAAGGATCCATACCGGTAATATTTTCACCATTAAACATCACTTTACCCTTTTTGGGTTTTAATACACCATCAATAGTCCTCATCAAAGTCGTTTTACCGGCACCATTAGGACCAATAACAACAACAAATTCTCCTTTATTAACTTCAATTGAAGCATCAAACAATACATCTACAGGACCATATCCTGCAGTTACATCTTTGACTTCTAATATTTTCTCTCCTTTATTCATAATATATCACTCCAGGTAAAATTATTTATTCCCCAAGATAAGCTTTGATAACTCTTTCATCATTTTGAATTTCTTCTGCATTGCCTTCTGTTAATTTAGTTCCATTAACGAGTACCAATATTGGATCACATAGGTTCATAATAACCGCCATGTCATGTTCAACAACTAAGAATGTAATATTTTTCTCCTCGTTTAGTTCTCTAACTCTATCGTTTACTTTCTTCTGCATTCCCGGAGGAACACCCGCACCTGGTTCATCAAGTAAAACTAATTCTGGTTCTACCATCATCATTCTACCTAGTTCCAATAACTTTCTTTCTCCACCTGGAAGGTTACCAGCATATTCGTCAGCTTTGCCTTCCATATCAAGAAATCCTAGTATTTCCATAGCTTTTTCTTTATATCCATCTTCTTCCTTTCTTACACCACTTTTATTAAACCAGTTATTAAATATATTTTCACCAAGTTGATTTACAGGTGCAATTAATAAGTTTTCCAGTACGGTTATTTTAGCCAGATCTCTTGTTATCTGAAATGAACGATATATATTTTTTCTTAACATTTGATGTGGTGCATTACCTGGTTGAAGTTTTTCTCCTTTAAAAAAAATTTCACCTGAACTTAAAGGATAAAAGCCTGTAATTAAATTAAATATAGTTGTTTTACCAGCCCCATTAGGCCCTATTAAACCAGTGATAGTACCTTTCTCTATCTCAATATTTGCATCCTGTACAGCATGTATACCACCAAAATGCTTATTTACATTAACTAATTCTAATATAGTACTCAATTTTTTCACCCCATCTCTATTGTCTTGCTTTTTAAAAAAAGGGGGGGTAACCCCCCTTGTCTTCTTATTATTCTACCTGGTATTCCGGCGGCATTAATTCTCTTGGTACTGGATCTGGTATTATATTTTCTATAGTAATAATTTCACCATCTTCTATTGTCCATGTCTGAATTGCAGACATTGCGTCTCCATATTTATCATATTCTACATTACCACTGGCACCAATGTAATTTATTTCTTTACCTTCTTCTAATAAGGCAAATGCCTTCTTGAATCCTTCTACAGTAGCATAGATCTTTTCTCCTGGTTCTGAAGTGACAGCTCTAATATTATCTCTCACATCTTGACCTGTAACTTCACCAGGTGCTTTGCCTGATCTAGCAATAGCTAAAACAACTGATACTAAACCATCAAAACCAGGTGCCATATATGGTTTAGGAGGATATTCACCATATTTTTTATTGTATCCTTCCATAAAACTATCTTTTGATGCTCCAGGCCATCTACCTTGAGTAGACCCCAGAACAATACCTTCCATATATTCAGCACCTAACGAATCTATCAATTCCGGCACCTTCTGGTCAGGACTGCCATACCATGGTATATCATCCCAGCCATTAGCATAAATTTCTTTATGCATAACTGTAGCATCTTCAGGATAAGCAATTATGAGGGTAGCATCAATATCTCCATTCTGATATGTTCTTCTAATCTCTGAAGAATAACTTGATTTACCAATTTCAAAAGGAACTTTAGCTACTACCTTTCCATCATGTATTTTAGAGAAGGTTACAGCAGCTGCATCTGCTATCCCCTTGCCATAGGCATTATTCACATAAACAATACCTATTTCTCTATGACCATCATTGTACATAGCCTCTCCCAATACACGTCCATTATAAAGATCATGTGCAGAAGCACGGAAAAAATAATCATTATCTTTTACAACGGAGATCATTGGTGAAGTACCAAGTGTTACAAATACTGCTTCATTAGGAATAGTAACACCCTGTGAAACACCCATGGCCACACCACTTGAATAACAACCAACTATAGCAGGTACTTTGTTTACATTAATAAGTTTACGGGCTGCATCAACCCCTTTTGTTGGTTCACTTCCTGTATCCCTATTAATAATTTTTAATTCATTACCATGTATTCCTCCAGCCTCATTTACATAATCTTGAACTAAAGTGCAGGCATTAGTAATGGCTTCACCAAAAGCTGCTGCTGTACCTGTCATAGGCCATATAGTCCCTACCTTATAATCCTCTGCCTTAGCAAGTCCTGTAAAAGAAACAACAAAAACAAAGATCAAAATGGTTATACATGTTATAATTTTCTTTTTCTGCATAAAAAGCCTCCTTTTTATATTGTGGTATAATTATTAAAACTTATTTTTTTATTATCCCCCCTCTTATAAAATTTTACTCATTTCAGAACATTTTTAATTTTTAGATATAAATGAATTTTCTTACTTCTCGCATAACAAAAATTAACTATTGTATAATAATATTTTAAAATGTAAAGATTAATCAATGTAAATGTTACAATCATATTAATATAAGCTGGTTGAATTAATTATGTTTAGTTTAAGGAGTGATTTCAATTTACTGTTTTTGATATTTGTGGTTTTTATCTTCTAAATTATTGAGGTGCGATGAATTTTCAGAGGTAAGAATTACAATTATTTTGTCTAAATGTAAAAATGATAATATATTTACTATAATAAATATTATTTTAAGCATTATTTAATATCTTAAATTTAATTTTAATTCAACTATTTGTCAAACTTATGGTCAATAATATTGTACAGACTATAATTACCATTATTGTAATAATGGATATCATCCTCTGTTGATGTTTGGTGGAGCTACTGAAAACATAATAAAGGCCTAGTTAAGGTCTGGTAATGTTTATACCTTAAGAAAATCTGTTAGATTTATCGGTATAATGTTTAAAGAATATAAAAAATGATTAGAAAGATAGAAAGATACCTGTTTATCTTAAGAAGTGATAGTGGCTTTGCTAAATCTGGTATTTATAAAATTTCAGAGAAAAATAATATTCTCTATACCACTAGATTAAAGGCAAATCCAATATTATATGATTTAGTTAAACAATTAGTAAAAAAATTAATTCAAAAAAATTATGATTACTTTTATGAAAAACAAGTTGTTTATAAACGATTCAATTATAAAACTGTTAATTAGAATAAAGAACGAAAAGCTATTTAAAAAAGTTGAAAAACCAAAAGGAGAACTAACTTATAATTTAAATAACTGGATGAGGCATAATTATTTACTAGAAAATAATAAATCAGATATGATGAGAATTGTTAGAACAAAGTTTATAAAAATAACAGAAAGAATATTAAAAACGGGTAGATATTTTTATTACAAACTTACGAGCAGCTGTCCTAACAAGAAGTTGTTTTTAAAGTTTTAGCCAACATATAAAATTTATATTTTGCATGATTTAATATCTTTAGTTAATGAATATTTAATAAAAAATTTCAAATTCAATAATTGTATCTAATTTTAATAATAATATTCACCAATTGATCCAATGGATGCTTATTTGATTAAAATTGACAATATAATTTAGTTTAATTTATCATTTAAGTTGATTTGGAACTATTTTATTAAAAAAAGACTTTTTAAAAAGTCTTATGAATAATTCGGGTTAATTTTTTTATATATAACAAGTGTTTTCTTAATTTATCTTAATTTGTAGTGCTTTATAAAAATCTTTAATATTCTCTTTTTTTTAATATCATTTTCTTCAAATATGATCATATGATCATATTTCTAATATTATTAATTATTTTGATGCATTTTGGCAAAATTTTTTTATTGTTTATTTCAAGTTTGTTTTTTTATTAAAATGATAAAGATATAAATAATAAACACGTTTATATATTAACCATGTTTTTCTACTTACCTTACTTCTTGATAGCATAAAAAATTCCTTTTTTTTACTCAAGTTATTATTATCACAAAATATACAGCAGCTTGAATTCCTTTTTTATTATATTAAAAGCTTTTTCAGAACATAGGTTAGACTCTTTTAATGGTTTATAGGGTTCAGAACTTGGGTTACAGAAATAACTATTTATTTCGGCATTTTAATGACTATTAAACTGTAACCTAGTTATACTTTAACAATTGATTATCATCCTGATAAGTAATTTATTGCACTTCTAACATGCATCTCAACACCATAAGCTAATGCGTCTTCATCTATATTGAAACGGGGATGGTGATGAGCAAAATCTGTACCTTTTTCTTTATTCCCAGTTCCTATAAAATAAAATGTTGATGGAACTTCATCTGAAAACTCACCAAAATCTTCTCCTGCTAAATTAGTATAATCGACTATATTACTTATATCACCAAATGTTTCTTCAGCACTTTGATAAGCTAATCTCACCATTTCTTTATTATTATAAACTGGAGGACTTTCTACTATATAATCGATTTCATATTGAGCTCGGTGTAATTTGCATTCACTCTCTATGATCCGTTCAAATCTTTCTCTAAGCCTTTCTTCTCCCCGCGAATCATCTCTGTATAGATATCTAATGGTCCCCCTTAATTCAACTTCTTCTGGTATAATATTTGCAGCAGTTCCTCCATTGATCTGACCGAACATTATCAAAGTGGGCTTTAGCGGG
This sequence comes from Clostridia bacterium, assembly GCA_035269305.1. Classification (GTDB taxonomy): domain Bacteria; phylum Bacillota; class Clostridia; order Peptostreptococcales; family Acidaminobacteraceae; genus DATFJG01. The sequence goes on along the minus strand of DATFJG010000106.1, from coordinate 3,900 downwards.
TCTATTTCTCTAGTCTGCACTGCCTGAACTGATTGAATTATATTACTTGCTGTTAAAATAGGGTCAATCGCAGTATGTGGCGCTGAGGTATGGCCCCCCTGCCCGATAATTTTAACTTCAAATTCATATAAGCCACCCATTACTACACCTTCTGAAATAGCTACTTTCCCACTTTCAATAGGTGTCCAGAGGTGAATTCCAAAAGCACCATCAACCTTGGGATTATCCAATACTCCTTCATCGATCATCATTCGCGCTCCCGCAGTCTCTTCATTCGGCTGAAATACAAATTTAATATTCCCATGAATTTTATCTTTATATCGTGACAATATTTTTGCTGCAACTAATAACATAGCTGTGTGCCCATCATGGCCGCAAGCATGCATCACACCCTTATTTACTGATTTATATTTTATATCATTTTGTTCTGTTATGGGAAGGGCATCCATATCTGCCCTGAGCATCAAGGTTTTTTTGGGCTTATCACCTCTTAACAGTCCAATCACTCCAGTTTTGGCAACGTTTTCAGTTACTTCAAGTCCTAAATCTCTTAAATAGCCAGCAACAATTTTAGCAGTTCTTTTTTCTTCAAACCCTAGCTCAGGGTGTTTATGAAAATCTCTTCTCAATCTGATCAGTTCATCATTTAATTCTTTTACCTTCTTTTTAATATCCATTTACTTATCCCCCTATTAATAACCATAAGCTATATCTCTCAAGAGCAACGCTGCCTGTGGGAAAAATATAAAAAGAGCTGAAAATACTAAAAGCATAGCAATAAAAACAGGTGTCTTTTTAATGACTTGAAAGTATGATCTCTTAAATATCGCAATCGCTGTAAATATATCGCAACCAAAAGGTGGAGTTGCTGAACCGGTTAATGACTGTAAAGTTACCATTGTACCAACTAAAACAGGATCAATACCCAGCATTATAACAACTGGCTTAAATATCGGAGTTAAAATCATAATAACTACAATAGGATCTACAAACATGCAACCTATAAAGAATGCTCCCGCAATAACAAACAATACCCACACCTGAGTGGGATTAGAACCTATTATCGCAGTCAAAAATTTACTTGGTATTCTAAACTGTGAAAACACACCAACAGTAACCAGATCTGTTAATAAGTCTATCTCCTTTAAATTATTGGACATATAATCCGTGGGTGCTTTTCTAAAGACTGTACATATAAGTCTTGATACTCCATTATATTTTCTTTATTCAGCCCGGTTCTAATTTTTGCCCCATTACTATCTTGTTCCCTGCCAAACCAAATAGGTTTTCCTCTATCTATGAAAATTAGTACCTCTTGATGAGCATAAAATGACCAACCATCATATCCTTAAACATAATTCATGTTTGACAGGTGAGTTGCTAGCAATACTTCTAATTTATTTCCCCTCATTTTCTCATTTATCTATTTTTATACTCACTTGTTTTAAATATATTCATTTTGCTTTTTCTCCTTACTTTATATCCAATGTATTTAAAAACAAGTTATTGCCTACATTGCTACCAGTTGTTACAATTACGGAATTTCCTCCAATGGTTTTTATCTTTTTTGATAATAAGGCAGCAATCCCTACTACAGCAGCACCTTCTAATACAAAATGTTCTTCTTTAAAAACATAAGACATGGCTTCTTTAATTTCTTCTTCTGATACTAATATTATCTTGTCGACGTATTTTTTTACCATATCATAAGTATACTGGTTATCAAACAAGATGCCGCCCTGTAAGCTGTCTGCAAGGCTTTCATGCTCCTCAACCCTTACTGGCTTGCCTGCTTTTATGCTTTCATACATTGCAGCTCCTTTTTCCATGCTGATACCATAGACCTTACAATCTGGATAGATAGATTTAATTACAAAAGCGATTCCGCTAATAAGTCCACCACCACTTAAAGGAACTAGAATACTATTCAGCTTTGGTATTTTTTCTAAGATTTCCAATCCAATAGTCGCTTGTCCACAGATAATATATTTATTATCAAAGGGAGGTACAATAGCTCTTTTTTCAGTTTTAGATAACTCTACTGCTTTTACTTGCGCTTCATCCTGGCTGTTTCCATGTATAACAACTTTACCATGTGAATTTTTAATCCCTGCAATCTTATTTTTAGGGACATTTTTTGAAATACAAATCTTCGCATCAGTATTTAATTTTTCTGCAACATAAGCAGTTGCCCTACCGTGATTTCCCGTTGAATAAGTCGTTAATCCATTATTTAATTCTTCACTTCTTAAGTGTCTGGCAAAATTTGTAGCACCTCTTACTTTAAAACTTCTGGTATCTTGTAAGAACTCTAATTTAAAATATATTTGAGATTTATTTTTTTTTGATAGGTCCTGTGCTTTATACAAAGGAGTTTTCCGTACTATATCATAAACTAATTTTTTTGCTTCATACACATCTCCCATAGTAATATAGTGCTTCAACAGTATTACCTCCCCTTGGCATATTTAAATTATTCATGAACTATAATATCGATTTCAACATCCAAACCAGCATCGAATTCTTTTACATCCATTGCTATTCTTGTCGGGAGAATTTCATTATCAAAAAAATTTATAGACATAATCCATTTCCTTTTTATCTTTCATATCTGATATATATACATTGACCTTTAAAACCTTTTTTTAGACTTGAACCGGCTTTCTTTAATATATTTTCTATATCTCAACTTTCGCAGTTAAGAATTTTTAATGGTTCCTTGATATAATTGGGAAGAAGTCCAAAAAAATAGTCTAATAGTTTATTTATCTTCTCTTCAGTAATTTTCAAACAATCATGAAGTGACTGATTTAATAAATCTATTATAAGTAGCAATGCTTCCATAAACTTTATATCTGAAAGTTCATCACAGTACTCAAAAAATATTCCACCAAATGTTCTGGAATCTTTGTTGGTTCGAGCTTTTAGTGATAACATAATATATCTGGTAAATACTATTGTTGTGTGTGCAAACATCATATCATAACTTCTACCTTGAAATTCTTTAGCTAAACGTAAATATGATTTGTTCATTTTAAAAAAGACTTCTATATCCCAGTGTTTACCGTATATACGGATGATTTCTTCCTCTGATAATTTTATATTTGTAGATAGAAGTGCGATCCATTTTCTTTAATATCATTAATTCTGTATTTATCATTTTGGGAACTTAATAGTGAAAAAGCAATAGGGATAAAACTATTTCCAACAGACCAGCCAGCAGTTAACATTCTAAAAGCCTTAACAAATTTGCCAGATGCATGATCGTGAACTTTTGATAATAGTTCCACAGTTTTACTCCTGGGCTTGCTATAAAGAGAGTCATCAAAAATAAGGACATTGGTTCTCTGATCAGAAGTCAACGGATTTAGCTTGTTTTTAATGATTTTTGAACTTAAAAGAAACAAAAACTTTCTCCAATTATAACTGACATCTTTTAAGAAATTATATACTGCATCCTTTTTAACAGGCAGATTAGATGACTTAGAATCCAGTAGTTGATATAGATTTTCACCAGTGAAAATCAACTGGAAAATCACATGAAACACAATTAAACAAGAAGCACCTCTTAGTTTTAAAATATTAGATTTTCTTAATAATTTACCAAGTTTAATGTCTTTAAAAAAAGTTACAATTCTAGAGTTAATTTGCTTTTCATTATAATCATTTTGTGGTATAATAGTATTCAACGAAAACATCCCTTTCTTATTGGTATGTTAGTGATCTTCGTACATTATTATTATACCATAAGTAGGGGTGTTTTTGTATGTTTTTAGACTACTTTTTTGGCTATAAACCCAATTATATCAAAGGGCTAGACCTAATAAGCAACTCCGAAAGTTGAGGTATTTACAAATAGATAATAAATACAGGCTCGTTAACTCATTAAATAATATAATA
>DATFJG010000105.1:0-13350 GCA_035269305.1 Clostridia bacterium | reverse complement strand
TAAATGAACAGGTAATATTTAATAAAAAAAGAATCATAAAACCTGAGAAAAGAAATATTGGAATGGTTTTTCAAGATTATGCATTATTTCCACACATGACGGTTTCAAAAAATATTGGTTACGGTATAACTTCTAGAAAAGATAAAAATAAGAGAGTTGAGGAAGTATTAAAATTAGTTGAAATGGAAGATTATGCCAAAAGATATCCTCACGAACTGAGTGGTGGTCAGCAACAAAGAATTGCTTTAGCAAGGGCTCTTGCACCAGAACCATCCCTATTATTAATGGATGAACCCTTTAGTAGTCTTGATCATGATTTACAGATTAAAATAAGAGAAGAATTAAGAAGTATAATAAAAAAAGCGGGTATCACGTCTGTTTTTGTAACTCATAATCGAGAAAATTGTGAAAGCATTTCAGATGAAATTATTGAGCTTGAAAATGGAAAAATCAAATACAGTCAATCTAAAACAACTTCTTTGAACTAAGGGAGTTGTTTTTTTTAATAGTATTTTTTAAATTTTCTGACAATATAAACAAATAATAAACACCTGATAAGTATAATAGTAATATAGTTAATTGTATATTTATAGGAGGTTTGTATGAAGAAAGATATTAAACCGAGTTTTGCCGGTGCACTATTTGTTATTATTTTCTTAGTTGTTGCGATGTCAACACAAATTTTTATTCTAGAGAGTAATTGGACAACACACATTACTTTAATTCTAGTAACCACTGTGGCTGCTGTTGTCGCATTGATGTCAGGCTTTACCTGGGAAGATATTCAAGAAGGTATTTTATATGGTTGTGAAATTGCCATGTTACCGATGTTAATTTTAATGCTTGTTGGTGTATTAATTGCATCATGGATCGCTGCAGGAACAATACCAACATTAATTTATTATGGATTATTAGTGTTATCTCCAAAAACATTTTTATTATCCGTTGCAATTATTTGCTCAGTAGCATCTTTGGCTACAGGAAGTTCATGGACAACAGGGGCCACCTTTGGTGTCGCTTTTATGGGTATTGGTGCAGGATTAGATATCCCAGCAGCCATGACAGCAGGGGCGGTTATTTCAGGGTCGATCTTTGGTGATAAAATGAGCCCATTATCAGATTCAACGAATTTAGCTGCTGGTGTAGCTGAAGCAGACTTATTTGATCATATCCAAAGTATGATTTACTCAACAGGTCCAGCTTTATTGATTTCATTAGTATTATATTATTTCTTAGGATTAAGATTTAGTGCTTCTGTAATTGACCAAGCAAAAATTAATATTATATTAGATGGTTTAAAGAATAATTTTTATGTAAGTCCTATTGCATTTATACCACCAGTTTTAGTAATTGTATTAGCTGTTAAAAAGTTTAGTGGTTTAGCAGTAATGATTATCGCTGCAATTGTCGGTTCTGCCTTTGCAATGATTTTCCAAGGTTTTGGATTAGCAGAAATGTTAAACTTCCTACAAAACGGATATGTATCTGATGTAGGTATTGCTGAAATTGATGCTTTATTGAGTCGTGGTGGCTTACAGAGTATGATGTGGACAATATCTCTTGGTTTTGTTGCATTGAGTTTTGGTGGATTATTAGAGAAAACAAGAATGTTAGAGGTATTATTAGAAAAAATTAAAGGATTAGTAAAAACAACAGGCGGTTTAGTTACTACCCATGTTGTATCAAGTATATTTGTTAATATATTTAGTGCCAGTCAATACATGGCAATTATTATTCCGGGAAGAATGTTAGTGCCGGTTTATAAGGAAAAAAACATTTTACCTCAGGTAGCATCGAGAGTTTGTGAAGACTCAGGAACTGTAACATCACCTCTTATACCTTGGGGATTATGTGGTGTTTATTTTGCAGGCGTTTTAGGTGTACCAACTATGAGTTATTTCCCATATGTATTCTTATCATTCTTAGCACCTGCTGTGACAATATTATTAGGTGTAACAGATAAGTTTATTTTTAGAGAAGGGGATATTACTTCTGTAAGAACCTACAGTGGAGAAAATCACGAAAAAGTTGTTTAATTAGTATCCTTGTTAGGGGGAACAATGGAGTTTATAAATAAAAGTAAGGTGATTGACTTATTAAGTCAACTGATTGAAATTGAGAGTATTTATTTAGAAGAAGAGGATATTATGAAATTTGTTCATAAATACTTGAAAGATCACAAGTTAGATTCAAAAATTCAAGAATACAGTGAAAAAGAAATTCTAGATTATGATGGAAAAAATGTAATAGGTTCCCTAGAAGGAAAGGGAGAAGGGCCAGTAATTTATCTTAATGGACACTTGGATACAGTTCAATTAACAAAAGGTTGGACAACTGATCCTTTAAAACCTGTTATTAAAGGCAATAAAATGTATGGGTTAGGAGCCCTAGATATGAAGTCTGGGGTCGTTGCTATTATATTAGCGCTTCAAGAGTTTGATAAAAACTATAAAGATTTTAATGGAAAGATACTCTATAGTTTTGTTTCAGATGAAGAAGGACCCTTTGGACTAGGAACAGATGCAGTGATCAATAGTGGATTTACAGATAATGCAAATATTGCTATCATCACTGAACCAAGTAGTGGCTTTAGTGATATTCCATTTCCTTGCTTAGCTCTTGGTGCACGTGGTGGTTTTTCATATACCGTTGAGTTTTTTGGTAAAGCAGCCCATGGTGCTAATCCTGAACAAGGCGTCAGCGCAATACTCAGTGCTAGTAAGTTTGCATTAGGGATTAAATCAGTAGAATTAGCGGATGACCATGAGTTAGGCCCTGGATCAAATTGCATCATTGAGATAAATGGGGGAGGCGCAACTTGTTCCGTGGCAGATTATGCTTATGTAAAAGTCTTTAGACATATTAATACAGAGGAAAATCGAGAAAGTGTCATCAAGGAAATCAAAGAAACAATTATGAAATCTGATATACCATGTGACTATGAAATAAGTTTTAGAAAAGCACCCTCTGATTCTACAGATGGATTCTTGCCTTATGTTTTTAAGAAGTCAGATGATTATGTTGGTGAGTTTATTGAATCAATTAAGGCAGTATCCGGAAAAGAACCAACGTTAAATCATTTTTCAAGTATTGGTGATTTTAATTATGTTGGTTCAAGATTAAATATTCCGACACTAGTTTTTGGTCCAAATGGCAAGAATTATCATTCGCCAGACGAATATGTATTAATAGATTCTGTGGTTAAAACAAGTGAAGTGCTTTATGATTTCTTTAAAAAAATGTTACTTTAATAGTATAACGAAGGGTTGGTCCAATGGATTGACCCTTTGTTATTTTTAAATAATAAGTATTTGAAAAGTTGTAATCCATTGGAAATTATAATAGAAGAGTGATAAAATAAAAGAAAGATGAAATAGCTTAAGGGGGCATACAGTGAAAGCAGAAAATGAGTTTAAAATAAGATTTGCAACAGAAAAAGATGTACCATTAATATTAGAGTTTATTAAAAATTTAGCAGAATATGAAGAATTACTTCATGAAGTGGTCGCAACAGAAGAAGTATTAGAAGAATCAATTTTTGTAAAAAATCAAGCAGAGGTTATTATTGGGGAAGAGAAGGGTGAACCTGTTGGTTTTGCTTTGTTTTTTCATAATTTTTCAACTTTTTTAGGAAAAGCAAACTTATATCTAGAGGATTTATTTGTAAAACCAGAAAACCGTGGAAAAGGTTATGGTAAAAAATTACTCTCCTATCTAGGAAAAATTGCTATTGAAAGGGATTGTGAACGTCTTGATTGGTGGTGCCTTGATTGGAATGCTTCTTCAATAGAATTTTATAAATCATTAGGTGCTATTCCAATGGATGATTGGACAGTTTATCGTATGCAAGGCGAGGCATTAAAGGCCTTAGCAAAGATGAGTGATTAATTATTTTTAGTTAATATGAGAAAGAAGGGAATCATGTATGATTTAGTACTATATAATGGGAAAATATATCCTATGAGTGAAGAAGGTTTATCTTATTCTTATATGGCTATTAAAAATGGTGTGATTAAAATGCTTGGGAATAACTTTGACCAAAAGACTATTACTTCTGAGAATTTTATTGATTTAGAGGGAGCATCTATTTTACCGTCTTTTAGTGATGCACATGTGCATCTAGTTCAAACAGGACTAAATTACTTAGGATTGAATTTGAGTGATCTAAGAACAATTGATGAAATATTAGAGCGTATTGCAGAGAAATGTCAAAAAACACCAGCAGGAAAACTAATTCGTGGGATTCACTTTGATATTACTAATGTAGAAGAAAGAAGATTTCCTACGAGAAAAGAGTTAGACGAAGTTTCACCAAATCACCCCGTTTGGATAAATAGCATTGAATACCATATGAGTGCGGTAAATTCTATGGCACTACATTTAGTTAATTTACCATACTTTATTGATGGCATTGCCCGTGATGAAAGAAACCTACCAAAAGGTTTTTTATCAGGAAAAGCTAGTGCTTTTTTTAGAAACAGAATTTTCGAGAATATTTCTGACCGTGATCGAATGATTGGTGTCAGTAAAGCAGTGAATTACGGTATCTCTAAAGGTATAACTTCAATACATGCCATGGAAGGCGGGTATACTTTTCATGATAAAGATGTTGAGTTTATCCTTAAAAACCAAGAACAATTGCCTATTGATATCCATTTATTTTATCAGTCATATGATGTGGATAAGATTATTGAAAATGGTTTAAAACGAATTGGAGGAGATATTTTTGTAGATGGGTCCTTTGGTTCAAAAACAGCAGCTGTTACTAAAAATTATCTAGGGACTTCTGGCAACGGCAAACTTTATTTCACAGATGAAGAATTAGATTATTTTGTTAAATACGCTTTAGAAAATAATTTGCAGATTTCTCTTCATACCATTGGTGATCGAGCCATTGCTCAGGCGTTAAGAAGCTTTAAGAAGTATATTAAAACAGAAGCTCATAAGGCCTTAAGACATAGATTAGAGCACTTTGAACTACCGAGAGAAGCACACTTAGACTTAGCAAAAGAACTAAATATTGATATTTGCGTACAACCAGTATTTGAACATTTATGGGGTCATCCTGGAGAAATGTATGAGAAAAGATTAGGTGAACGATACAAAGAAACAAATAAGTTCAGTCATTATTTAGAAAAGGGTTTACGTTTAATTGGTGGAAGTGATAGTGATGTAACTGAGTTAAACCCTCTCTTGGGTATTCATACAGCAGTAAACCATCCTAAAAAAATATCAAGTATTAGTGTTTATGAAGCGGTTCGTATGTTTACTTATAATAGCCAGTACTCGGTCTTTAAGGAAGATGTTAAAGGCACATTAGAAGCAAATAAAATTGCGGATTTTATAGTTTTAGATCAAGATCTATTTGAGATTGACTCACTATCGATTAAAGAAACTAATGTTTTAAAAACGTTTAAAGATGGGAAGTGTATTTATTCAAGAGGTGATCAATTTGAGTAAGTTGCATTTTTCTTTACTGGGAAGTCCTGATATATATTTTGGTGAAGAATGTATAACAGAAGAATTTAGTTCTAAATCCTTAGCATTGGTTTTTTATTTAATAATGAATAATAGCAAATGTTTTACAAGAGATTATTTAGGGAATTTATTATGGCCTGGTAGTAGCAGAAAAGCAACTTATTCTAATTTAAGGTATAATTTATGGAAGATAAACAATATTTTTGAGAAATATTATGAATTACCAGTGATCAATAGTAAGAATGATCGAATTGCATTTTGTGAAGGAATAAAATACACCTTAGATATAGAAAACTTAAGAAGTCTTTTAGATCAAAAATCTATTGTTAGCGTGAAGAAGGTTAATATGATGTATCCTGGAGATTTTCTAGAAGGATTTTATCTAAAAAAATGTTTAGATTATAATGATTGGATCTTCTATGAAAGAGAAAGTATTCAAAGGTTATATTATGAGATTTTAGAAGATTTACTAAAAAAATACAAAAATAAAAGTTTGTTTTATGATAGTATTGATACTTTAAAAACAATGCTAAAAATTAATCCTTTTAATGAAATTTTGTACCAAGAAATCATCGAATTGTTTTTAAAAAAAGGTGACAAAACTGATGCATTGAATTATTATAATAAGTGTGTCAATACTTTAAGAGAAAATCTTAATATTTCTCCTAAGAAATCAACACGAGAATTACTTGAAAGAATTAAAAATAGTAGCAAAGAAAAAGAGAAAGAATACTTAAACTTAAATGTTTTTTGCAAAGATTATATTGAACAAGATTTTTATTATATTAATGAATTGTTAAAACAGATTTATGAAGTTTTAGGGGGAAAAATAAAAAAGCAAATCAATCAAAATTACTTATGTGAAATTTCAAAAGTATCATTGGTTTATGAGAACTTACTTGATGATAAAGAGTTAAGAAGAATTGATAATCGATTAAAAAATATACGACTCTTTGATGCAATAGAAGAGTACTTTATAGTATTAAGTCAATTGTATAAGATTAATATTGGCATCTCTAATTATCAATCAATTGACCAAGAAACAAGAATTATGATTGAACGGATTAAAACTATCGAAAATATTGAAATTAAAATAGTATAAGAAAAAAATTCGGAGGTAAAAATGCCAGTAGTAAGTATAGTTATTATATGTTTTGCAGGTTTTTTAGGAGCAATGGTAGATGCTATTGTTGGTGGCGGTGGATTAATAACAACGCCGGCGTTATTAGCAGTCGGGTTACCTGTTCATTTAGCTTTAGGAACTAATAAATTTGCATCTTCAATGGGAACATTTTCAAGTGCTTATCACTATTATAAGAGCGGAAATATACGTATGAATGTATTAAAGTATTTGTTACCTTTTTCACTTATTGGTTCAAGTATTGGTGTTTTAACTGTGTTAGCGATTGATCCAGAGTTTTTAAGAGCAATTATAATATTCTTAGTAATTATTATTGGATTATATACTTTATTTAAAAAAGATTTAGGATTACATGATACCTTTAGTGGCACAACAAAAATGAAAATGGCATTAGCCATTGGCGTTGCACTAATATTAGGATTTTATGATGGTTTCTTTGGACCAGGAACAGGCTCTTTTTTAATCTTTGCTTTAATATCAATATTTGGTTTTGATTTCAAAAAAGCCTCGGCTAATTCGAAATTAATGAATCTTACAAGTAATGCAACAGCTTTATTTCTGTTTTTATACCATGGACAGATTATGTTTAGTGTAGCCATTCCTATGGCAATATCTATGATTATCGGGGCTAAAGTTGGTGCTGAACTAGCCATTAGAAAAGGTGCAACTTTTATAAAACCTGTCTTTATTCTAGTGTCTTTTTCATTAGTTATAAAGATGGCAGTTGATCTAATGTAAAAAAGCCCTTCAAAGGGGCTTTCTTTATTTTTTGTATATCGTTGTTGGTATTTTCATTTTGATTTTCTTCTCAGTAGCTTGTAATATCTCTTCTTCACGAGGCGCCACTAAACTAATGGCTTCACCTGCTTCTCCCATACGGCCTGTACGACCGATTCGATGAATATAAACTTCTGGACTTTCTGGGAAATCATAGTTATAAATATGGGTGATGTTCTTAACATCAATACCTCTAGCAGCAACATCCGTTGCAATTAAGTATTGTAGATCAGCGCTTTTAAAATTTCTCATCACTCGTTGTCTTTTGCTTTGTTTCATGCCGCCATGAAGTCTAGCACAATTAAATCCTGCAATGGTCATGGCTTCTTCTAACTCATTCACTCTTCTTTGGGTACGACAAAAAATAATCGATAGGAAAGGGCGTTTTTCATCTAACTCTTTAAAAAGTGCTTCTTGTTTCCATCGCATACTTGTCTTTATTACCCGTTGACTAATATTTTCTAAGGTAATCTTTTCTTTTTTTATGCTAATTTCTTTTGGCTGTGTCATGTACCGGTAAGCTAGCTTTTTAACCTTTGGACTAATGGTAGCAGAAAAGCATAACATTTGTCGTTCTTTATTCACTTCTTTAAGAATTCTTTCGATTTCATTTTTAAAGCCAATATGTAACATTTGATCGGCTTCATCTAACACAAGGGTTTTTAGATGTTTCAGCTCAATTGTTTCTCTTGCCATATGATCTAATAATCTCCCTGGTGTAGCAACAACTAAATCAATGGAATGCTTTAGCTTCTTTAATTGTTTATTAATGTCTTGCCCACCATAAACAGAAAGTACTTTCAAGCCAGTATCTTTGGTTATTTTTTTAGATTCCTTTGTAATCTGACGTGCCAATTCTCTTGTTGGTGTGATGATTAAACCTTGAATATGTTCCGATTCGCTATCGAATGACTGTAGCATTGGCAGTAAAAAGGCTAATGTTTTACCAGTACCAGTTTGTGCTTCAGCAATGACATCTATGCCTTCTAAAATAGCATTAATGGTTAAATCTTGAATCGGAGTTGGTTCTGTAATATATTGATTTTTTAAATTTTCTATAATGGTTTGATCTAAACCAAATTTCTTAAATTCACTCATCTTCTGTCCTTTTCTATAAACTCTCTAATTATTTCCATAGTTGAGTGTATCACAGATTTATGTTTCTGGGAAACTTTGTATCAAAAAAGCACAGATTAGAGTGATTTTTTCTAGAATATATAGATTAGCATAAAAAAATCACATAGTAAAATATAAGAAGAAAATCAGTTATATAGCTATTTAAAGGTCTACATAATATCTAATGCTTAAGTAAAATTTAAGATTCTATTTGACAAGGACAAACAAAGTTTGGTATAGTGAATATCAAATCAAATAAAAAATATCCAGAATAGGTGAGAGAATTAGCTCTATGACCCTATACCAACCTGCAACTGCAAGGTGGTCCTGCTAATATCGATAAGACGTGAATTATATTACGAAGCTTTCTCTTATCGAGGAAGCTTTTTTTATGTTTAGAAAGGAGTAAATGAGTGATTAGTTTTAAGAATGTGAGTAAAGTATACAAAAAAAATAACTTAAAGGCATTAGAAGGTATTGATTTAGAAATTAGGAAAGGTGAAATATTTGGATTTATAGGACAAAGTGGTGCAGGAAAATCAACACTTATAAGAATGATTAATGGTTTAGAGAATGCTAGCCAAGGAGAGGTGATGGTTGATGGGAAACATATAAGTGAGTTAAGTAATAATGAGTTGCTTAAACTTAGAAAAAAGATTGGGATGATATTTCAAAGTTTTAACTTAATAAATTCAAGAACCGTCTATAAAAATGTGGCTTATCCTTTGGAAATAATTGGTATGAGAGAAGATCAGATAAAAGAAAATGTCTATGAAGCCTTAAGAGTAGTAGGGATTGAATCAAAGATAAATGATTATCCGAATCAATTAAGTGGTGGTGAAAAGCAACGAGTAGCCATTGCTAGAAGTATTGTTAATGATCCTAAAATACTCTTATGTGATGAAGCCACAAGTGCACTCGATCCAAATACAACACAATCTATTTTAGAACTCTTAAGAAGCGTAAACAATACTTTAGGGATTACTGTCGTATTAATCACCCACGAGATGAAGGTAGCAGAGAGTATTTGTAATAGAATTGGTGTTTTAGAAAAAGGTAGATTAATAGATGTAGTAAAAAAAGAAAAATTAAGCAACTTATCTGCTCTTCATCCAGGGACTAGAGCCTTATTGGCGGTGGAAGAATGTATCGTATAACGGATTTATTAGTTCAATCAACACTTGAAACTTTATATATGGTCAGTCTTTCAACTCTATTTGCATTAACCTTAGGTTTTCCTTTAGGTATTTTATTAGTGATTACTAAAAAGGACAATATTTTACCAAAGGAAAAATTTAATAGAGTCCTAAATACAATTATAAACATTAGTCGATCTATACCATTTATTATACTTATGATTATTTTATTTCCCTTGTCAAGGGTTATTGTTGGCACAACAATAGGAACAACGGCTTCAATTGTACCTTTATCTATTGCCGCATCACCCTTTGTCGCCCGAATGATTGAAAGTGCTTTACTGGAAGTAGATCCTGGGGTTATAGAAGCTGTTAAAGCCATGGGCTCTACCCCTTGGCAAATGATTACAAAAGTACTTATACCAGAAACATTGCCGTCTATTGTACTTGGGATCACAATTACAATTATTAACATTATTAGTTATTCTGCTATGGCAGGTGCTATTGGGGGAGGTGGTTTAGGGAACTTAGCCATCCGTTATGGATTTCATCGTTTTGAAACAACAATTTTAGTTGCTGCAGTTGTTGTATTAGTAGTATTCGTTCAAATTGTACAAAGCATTGGTAACAAACTGTCAAATATATTATTAGAGAGAATAAGTTAAAAGGAGAAGATAAAAATGAAAAAGATTATTAGTATTGTGTTAGTTATTTTACTGTTGAGCGTGTTAGTTATTGGTTGTAGTCAAAGTGAAGGTGTATCAGAAGAAGCAAATGTGTTACGCGTTGGTGCAACACCAGTGCCTCATGGAGAATTACTTGAGTTAATTAAAGAAGATTTAGAAGAAAAGGGTATCTCTCTTGAAGTTGTAGAATTCACAGATTATGTGAAACCAAATTTAGCATTAGACGATGGAGAAATCGATGCAAATTTCTTCCAACATTTACCTTATTTAGAACACTTTAATGAAGCGCATAGTTTAGAATTAGTATCTGTTGGAAGTATACACGTAGAACCCCTCGGTTTATATTCTGAAAAAATTGATAGTATTCAATCACTAGCTAATGAAAGTACGATTGCTATACCAGCCGATAGTGTTAATGGCGGCCGAGCATTAATTTTACTTGAAACGGTAGGTTTAATTGAACTATCAGAAGGGGCGGGTTTAGAGGCTACAGAAGAGGATATTGTTAAAAATGAGAAAAGCATTAGATTTAGAGCCATTGAAGCAGCTCAAATACCAAGGGTTTTGCAAGATGTTGATGCAGGTATCATTAATGGAAACTATGCTATTGAAGCAGGTATTAATCCAATTGAAGATCATTTGGTACTAGAAGGTGCTGAGTCGCCTTATGCGAATATTGTTACTACAAGAAAAGACAATAAAGAGAATGAGTCAATTAATCTGCTTTTAGAAGCTTTAAGAAGTGAGAAAGTAAAAGAATATATTCTTAACAATTATAATGGTGGGGTTGTACCTGCATTTTAATAAAAAAAGCCTATCAAATAAGTTTGATAGGCTTTTCATAATTATTTATTCAATTCATCACTCATGTAATTTCTTAAATAATCAAAGTCAGAATACTGAGGATATTTCTCTTCTCCAATATCAATGGCTTCTTTTGCTCGATCATAAGCTTCCATACGGATAAGGGTTAACCCTTTATAGATGTGGTACTGGATTGAGTCTTCGTACCTTGAAATACCAACAAAAGTTATCCCTAAAGTAACCACAGGAATAATTAAGAGGGTAATCAGTTGTCGCTTAAAATCAAAAGGGTGGTTTTTAATGTGTACAGCATAAGTTATAATTATGCCTCCAATTAAGCCACCTAAATGGCCAATATTATCGATGTTTGGATGCATGAAACCAAAAGCTAAGTTAATTCCTATCAGGACTAAAAAGCTATTTCCGTAAATCTTTTTATAACGTTCTTTAAAAGTAAAGTATAAAAAAATATGACTACCAAGCAACCCGAAAACTGCTCCGGAAGCACCTGCTGATATAGAAGCATTGAATAAAAAACTTCCCAAGGAAGAAACAAAACCGGAAAAGAAATATATTGCTAAGAATTTTTTCCTTCCGAAAATCATTTCAATATCTCTACCAAGAATATAGATTGCTAAACAGTTAAAGCCTAAATGATAAAAACTTAGATGTAGAAAAATTGGCGTAATAAATCGATAGTATTCACCATCAGCAATTAGGAAATTAACTTTGGCGCCAAATTGTACAATGGTTTTAGTCGAAAAAGATGGATCTATTAAAAACATAATTATAAAAACTATTATGTTTATACCGATTAGGTATTCTGAAATATTTCTTTTTTTTAGTTCATCTATAGATATATTAATTATTGTCACCTCTTACTTAAAAATATTTTTTTCAAAGGCTCTTGCTGTAGGTGTGTCTGCAATACCACCTTCTGCTGTTTCTTTAAGGTCTGGATGCATTTTTTTTCCGACACGATACATGGCTTCAACGACTTCGTCAAAGGGTATTTTTGTTTCAATACCTGCAAGGGCCATATCCGCTGATAACATAGCGTTAGATACCCCTAAAGCATTACGTTTTGCACAGGGCAGTTCTACTAGACCAGCAACAGGGTCACAAACCAGTCCTAAGATGTTTTTTAAAGTAAAACTAGCTGCTGATAAAGCTTGTTCTGGTGTGCCACCTAAAAGTTCTACTAAAGCTGCTGCAGCCATAGCAGAGGCGGTTCCTGTTTCAGCTTGACAGCCGCCTTCAGCACCAGAAACAGTAGCATTATTTGTAACAATGTATCCGATAGCAGAAGCAGTGAAAAATGCTTTTGATACGATTTCATCAGGAATACTGAATCGTCTAGCTGTTGAAATAATTGTTGCGGGCAAAATGCCTGAAGAGCCAGCCGTTGGTGCGGCAACAATTCTTCCCATACGAGAATTTTCTTCCATAACAGCCATAGCACTAATGACACCATTTAGTATACTTTTACCAGAAATAGTATTGTATTTAAGAGAATAGTCTTCCAATGCTTTCGCTTCACCACCAATGAGTCCTGTTAAAGAAAGTTTTGAATCTTTTTTTCCATTTTCAATAGATTCTTCCATTACTTGTATGGTTTCTTGCATTTTACTTAGAACATCTTCTTCCCTTAGTTTAAATTTTGAAGTTTCTCTTTGAATCATTATTTCAGCAATTGATTTGTCTTCTTTTTTACAAATAGCAAGCAGTTCTTTGCCGTTTTTAAAATTCATAAAACCTCCTAAAACATGTAGACTTTATTGATGCCATCTACATTATTTAATAATTCTTCTTTAATAGAATGATCAAAGGCTTCGTCTAGTTCAATGATCATGTTGGCGTTACCAGAATCTTCTTCTCTGACAACACTCATAGTAGAAATATTTAACCCTTTTTCTGCTAAGATACCAGTTACTTTAGAAACAATGCCAGGGACATCTTTATGGTTTGTTATAAGTGTAGGGTTACTACCACTAAAATTTACGTTCAGACCGTTTAATTGATTAATCATAATGCGCCCACCACCAATAGAAGAGCCTTGAATGGATAATGCGGAATCATCTTTGGTTGTAATTTCTATTAGAACTGTATTTGGATGTACTTCACCTAGATCTTTAGGTATAAATTCAAACAAAATACCTTGGTCCTTAGCAATTTGAAAAGCGTTTCTAATATTAACATCTTTTTCATTCAT
>DATFJG010000104.1:0-24771 GCA_035269305.1 Clostridia bacterium | reverse complement strand
GAAAATGTTTAGTTTAATGATGCCATTAATGATTTTATGGATGGGTGCAACATTTGCTTCAGGTTTAATGTTATATTGGACTGTAAGTAATGTATTCCAAATAGGTCAACAAGTATTGATTCCAAAGTTAACTAAGGAGGACTAATGATATGGAAAGTACACAGCAAAAAGGTAAAACGGTAGAGGAAGCTTTACGGTATGCCTTAGCAAGATTAGGTGTAGAACGTGATGAAGTTAAAGTCGAAATTGTACAAGAACCAGAAAAAGGAATATTTGGATTAATTGGAAATAAAGATGCAATTGTAAAAGTAACTAAAGTTGATCAGGAACAAATGGTGATTGATGAAGCAGAAGATTTATTACTTAGAATACTAAATGAAATGGGAATTGATGCATCATTAGATATCAAAAAAGAAAAAGAAAACCTACATGTAGATATTAGTGGTGAAGATATGGCTTTAGTTATTGGTAGACGTGGTCAAACATTAGATTCACTTCAATATTTAGTTTCATTAGCGATGAATAAAGATCGTGATGATTATATTAGAATTTTATTGGATGCAGAAAATTATAGAGATAAAAGAAAGAAAACATTACAAAATTTAGCAAGAAGATTAGCTAAAAAAGCTGTTCGTAAGAAGAGTGATATTGTATTAGAACCAATGAATCCTTATGAAAGAAGAATAATCCATTCAACATTACAAAATGTATTTGGTATTACGACTCAATCAAGAGGAAAAGATCCTTATAGAAAAGTAGTTATTTGTTATACTAAAGGTAAAAAACATTAAATCAAAACATTTTTTAGTTTTAACCGAGAAAACTTCACTCAGTAAGTGAAGATTAATCGGTTTTTTTGATTTTTAGTTACAAAAAAATTAAATATAGGATATGATAATATAAGAAAGTAGACGAAAGTTAACTGAAGAGAGGTGAATTAAATGGAAGATACAATTGTAGCTATTTCTACCCCACATGGTGAAGGTGCTATTGGGATTGTACGTATGAGTGGTAGTAAAGCATTTGATGTTATAGAAAAAATATTTAAACCCGGTTCAAAAACTGTAGATGATTATGAAAATAGACAACTGATTTATGGACACATACTGGATAATAACCAAGTGATAGATGAAGTTTTAGTAGCTTTAATGAAGGCACCTAAAACATATACTACTGAAGATTTAGTTGAAATTAACTGTCATGGGGGCAGTGTACCCATTCGAAGAATTTTAGATTTAATTTTAACCTTTGATGTACGAATGGCTGAACCAGGAGAGTTTACCAAACGTGCTTTTTTGAATGGTCGATTGGATTTATCTCAAGCTGAAAGTGTTATGGACATGATTAGTGCGAAAACACCTAAAGGTTTTGATGTAGCTTATAACCAATTAGAAGGTTATTTATCGAAGAAAGTAAAAAAAATTAGGGAAGATATAGTTGATTTATTTTCTAAAATTGAAGTGGGTATTGATTATCCAGAAGCAGACATCGAGGATATTACCCATGAAGAAATAAAAGAAGTATTAGAGTATAACTTAGAAAAAGTTAATCATATGATTGAAGGTTCTGAAACAGGAAAAATAATTCGAAATGGTTTATCAACTGTTATTGTCGGAAAGCCTAATGTGGGTAAATCATCACTTTTAAATGCTTTATTAAAGGAGTCAAAAGCAATTGTTACGAGTATACCTGGTACCACCCGTGACGTCATCGAAGAATATATAAATATTAATGGAATCCCACTGAAAATCATTGATACTGCCGGCATCCGTGAAACAGATAATGAAATAGAAAAAATTGGAGTTAAACGATCAAAAGTTTTTTTTAATAAAGCTGATTTAGTCATTCTGGTATTAAATAATGCTGAAGAACTCTCTGTTGAAGACAGAGAAATCATAAGCTATATTGAAGATAAGAAGGTTATTGTAGTTGTAAATAAGACAGATTTAGAAAATAAGTTAGATTTTGATGCTTTAGAGGTCTTAGTAAAAGATAAAACCATCTTAAGGACCTCTGTTATGAATGAACACGGTATTGAAGCAGTAGAAAACGAAATTGCTAAATTAGTTTACCATGGAGAAGTAAAATCTAAAGAAAATGATTTTATAACTAATGTAAGACATATAGCGGCATTAAAAAAAGCTAAAGAAAGCATTCAAGCGGCAATTAATGCAACAGATTCTGCCATTGGATATGATTTTATCGAAGTAGATATTAAAGATGCCTACGACTATTTAGGAGAAATAACAGGTGAAACCCTTGGAGAAGATGTAATTGATAAAATCTTTAGTAAGTTTTGTTTAGGGAAGTAGAAGAAAGGTGATGAAGTGAATAATAATTATGATGTTATAGTTGTTGGTGCTGGTCATGCGGGTAGTGAAGCTGCATTAGCTGCTGCAAGAATGGGATCAAAAACTTTATTATTAACAATAAATTTGAATTCAGTAGCTATGATGCCTTGTAGCCCCTCTATTGGTGGCACAGCTAAAGGGCATTTGGTGAGAGAAATTGATGCCCTTGGTGGAGAAATGGGTCGTGTGATTGACAAAACATATATCCAAAGTAAGATGTTGAACACTAGAAAAGGGCCCGCAGTACATTCGTTAAGAGCTCAGGCAGATAAGAATGAATACCATATTGAAATGAAAAGAGTTATTGAAGAAACGGATGGATTGTATTTAAAACAAACAGAAGTAACAGATTTAATGATAGAAGATGGAATGGTAAAAGGTGTAAAAGATAATTTAAATTTAACCTATAGTGCCAAGGCTGTAATTATATGTACGGGAACATATTTAGGCGGTAAAGTTTTCATTGGTAAGAATACTTTTCAAAGTGGACCAGATGGCCTAAAAGCTGCTACAGAATTATCTGAGAATTTAAAAGAAAAAGGCATTTATTTAAGACGATTTAAAACTGGTACACCGGCACGAGTGAATATGAGAAGTCTTAACAAAGACCAAATGCTGATTCAAAAGGGAGATGAAACGGTAGTACCCTTTTCTTTTATGAGTGATGATATTTCAAAAGAACAAGTACCATGTTGGTTAACATATACAAACAATGATACCCATGAGTTGATTCTTAATAATTTACATGAAACAGCTTTATTTGGTGGACAAATAGAAGGTGTAGGACCAAGGTATTGCCCTTCTATAGAAGATAAGATCAATAGATTTTCTGATAAAAATAGGCACCAGTTGTTTATTGAACCTGAAGGAAATTATACCAATGAAATGTATGTTCAAGGAATGTCTACATCATTACCCTTACCACTACAAGAAGCTTTTATGCAAACGATAAAAGGATTAGAAAATGTTGAAATTATGCGTCCGGCTTATGCCATAGAATATGACTGTATTAACCCAACAAAAGTAAGAGACACACTAGAACACAAGAAAATTTCAAACTTATACTTTGCAGGGCAAACCAATGGTACCTCTGGGTATGAAGAAGCAGCAGCACAAGGATTAATGGCAGGTGCTAATGCGCATTTAAAGATTAATGGAGAAGAGGCTTTTGTATTGGATCGATCAGAAGCTTATATTGGGGTTTTAATTGATGACTTAATTACTAAAGGAACCAATGAACCTTATCGTATGATGAGTTCAAGGTGTGAGTATCGGTTAGTATTAAGACAAGACAATGCTGATTTTAGATTAACAGAAAGAGCTTATAAAATAGGTTTAGCAACTGAAGAACGCTATCAAAGAATGTTAGATAGGAAAAAAGCTGTTGATGAAGAAATTGAACGCATGAAAGCGTTAATGCTAAAACCTGATGACATCAATGGTTTCTTAGAAAATCAAGAAAGTTCTACAATTAACTCATCAAAATCACTTTATGATTTATTAAAGCGACCAGAGTTGACTTATGAAATAATGTCGGAAGTTGATACTGATCGTAAACCATTGTCAGAAGATGTTATTTTTCAATGTGAAAACAAAATTAAATATAAAGGATATATAGTAAAACAACTGGAACAAATTAAAAAGTTTAAGAAGTTAGAAAAAAGGATTTTACCTGAGACTATCGATTATACTGATATTGATGGCTTAAGAAATGAAGCCAAGCAAAAGTTAGAAGAAATTCAACCCAAGTCCCTTGGGCAGGCATCAAGGATTTCTGGTGTAAATCCTGCTGATATTAATGTTTTATATATTTATATAGAAAAGATGAAAAGACAAGGAGAGTTGAATGAATAATTTAGATGAATTTATAGATAAAGCGAATAAAATAGACCTTTCATTAGATGAAAATCAGTTAGAAGCCTTCGCTAAATTCATGGATTTTATGATTCAATGGAATGACCGGGTACGATTAACTTCTATTACAGAGGAAACAGAAGTAATTGACAAACATTTTGTAGATTCACTGACGGCTTTAAAGGCAAAGGTAATAAAGAATCATGATAAGATTTTAGACTTAGGGACCGGTGGTGGTTTTCCTGGTATACCATTAAAGATTATGAACCCAACAATTAATTTAGTAATGCTTGATTCTCGTTTAAAAAAGATAGAATACCTTAAGGAAGTAATTAAAGTTTTTAATTTAAAGGATACAACAGCTATTCATGGTAGAGCAGAAGATTATGGGCAATTACCAGAGTTTAGAGAAACTTTCGATGTTGTTGTTTCACGTGCTGTTGCAAATCTTACTGTTTTATCTGAATACTGTTTGCCCTTTGTTAAAAAAGGTGGCTATTTCATTGCTATGAAAGGCACAAAATCAGACGAGGAGATAAATGAGGCAAAAAAAGCAATAAAATTGCTTGGTGGTGCCATAGAAGATGTAATGGAGTTTAATTTACCTGAAACCGATTATGACCGAAGTATTGTTCTGATAAAAAAAATTAATCATACACCGAAGAAGTATCCTAGAAATCCTGGGAAACCCAAGAAAAGTCCAATTAGCTAAAGGGTGGTTTAATGGAAAAAATAAATGATGTTATATTTGTAGATGTTAAAGATATTAAAAAGAATCCAAATCAACCAAGAAAAAATTTTGATGATGATGCAATAAATGATTTGGCAAGATCAATTGAAAAAGTTGGTGTTATTCAACCCATTAATTTACGAAAGGTCGGTAGTTATTTTGAACTAATTGCTGGGGAAAGACGACTGTTAGCAACGATAAGAGCAGGTTTTGATAAGATACCTGCAGTCGTAATTGAAGTAACTGATCATCAATCAGCAGTTTTAGCATTAATTGAAAATGTTCAAAGAGAAGATTTAGATTTTATTGAAGAAGCCTACGCCTATAAAACCTTAATTGAAAAATATAATATTACCCAGAAAGAGGTATCCAATCGTGTTGGTAAATCACAATCAACTGTCTCTAACAAGTTACGCTTACTCAAACTAAATGATAAAATATTAACAAAGCTAGCTGTTAATGGTTTAACTGAGCGACATGGTAGAGCCCTATTGAAAATTGAAAATGAAGATTTGCAAAATGAGGTATTGGATTATATTATTGAAAAGGCATTAAACGTTAAACAAACAGATGTTCTGATAAGCAGAAAGATTAATGAGCTTTCCAAGGATAAAAAAAGAAAGAATACTAAGTTTAAAATTAATACATCGATCTATGTTAATACAATAAAAAAAGCATTTCAAACAATTATTGATACCGGTATCGATGCAAAGTATGAAAAAGAGGACAAAGGCGACCATATAGAGCTAAAAATACGAATTCCAAAGTAATTTCTTGAAAAGAAGTTACTTTTTTTTTATTTATACTTAAATTTAATCTGAAAACAGTGTATAATAAAGAAAAGAGTCGATAAGGAGAGATTATGAGTAGAATTTTAAGTGTTTTTAATCAAAAAGGTGGCGTAGGGAAGACGACAACTGTAATTAATTTAGCAAGTTACTTAAGTCATTATGGTAATAATGTATTAATTGTAGATATGGATCCTCAAGCGAATGCAACCGGGGGCTTAGGTATACGTAATAAGAATGAATTGAAAAATACTGTCTACGAAGCCCTAATGGGTGATGAGTTAATTGGTAAATGTTTATTTAACACTGAATTCGAAAATTTAAGTGTTTTACCTGCTAATATTAACTTAGCTGGGGCTGAAATTGAAATGTCCCGTATGATTAATAGAGATTATTTACTAAAGGATATTTTAGATGAAATTAGGAACAATTATGACTATATCTTAATTGATTGTCCACCTTCTTTAAATGTTCTAACTGTAAATTCTCTAGCTGCATCCGATGGCGTGATTATTCCTATCCAAAGTGAGTACTATGCCTTAGAAGGTGTTAGTGAGTTATTGAATACTTGTAAGTTAGTGCAAAAAAGAATCAATCCAGCATTAATAATCGATGGGATTTTAATGACCATGTGTGATAAACGTACTAATTTGTCTAAATTAGTTGAAGATGATGTAAGAGCTTATTTTAAGGATAAAGTTTATAAAACTGTTATTCCAAGAAATATACGTTTAGCAGAAGCACCTAGTTATGGTATGCCAATATTAGAGTATAATCCAAATTCTATTGGCGCCATTGCTTATAAAAAACTAGCAAAAGAAATTATGAAGGGTGATTCAGATGAGTAGTAAAAAACTTGGTAGAGGTTTGGGCGCATTAATTTCTGAAAATAGCACTGAAACAGAAGAAAAATTGATCACAATTGATATTGATCAAGTAAAGCCGAATAAAAATCAGCCGAGAAAGCAATTTGATCAAGAAAAAATGGCTGAATTAATGAACTCCATTGATCAGTATGGGATTATTCAACCAATAGTTGTTAGATCTGTCGTAAATGGTTATGAAATAATTGCAGGTGAAAGACGATGGCGCGCAGCAAAGAATTTGAAGATTAATGATGTCCCTGTAGTCATTCGCAAAGCGGATGATGTAACTGTGGCTAAACTTGCCCTAATTGAAAATATTCAAAGAGAAGACTTGAATGAAATTGAAGAGGCCAATGCATATCAGCAACTCATCAGTGATTATTCATTGACTCAAAATGAATTGTCAAAAATCATAGGCAAAAGTCGATCATATATTGCAAATTTACTAAGATTACTTAACTTAGAGGAAGAAATCCAGCAAGAGTTAATTAATTCTGAAATTTCTAATGGTCATGCAAGAGCATTATTATCACTTGATGAACGAGATGACCGTCTAGAAGTACTAGAAAAGATAATTAAGTATAATTATTCAGTAAGAAAGACGGAAAAAGTCATAAAAAACATGAAAAATGGAAAAAAAAGTAAGAAAAAAGAGGATAGAAAGCAAAAATCACCAGAAGTAATAAGATTTGAAAATGTTTTAGCTGATAAATTTAACACAAAAGTATCTATTAATCACAACAGTAATTATAAAGGAAAAATAGAAATTGAATACTATAACCTTGATGATCTAAATAGAATTATAGAGCAACTTTAAATGTTTCACGTGAAACTCTTCTTCGGAAGAGTTTTTTTGTTTCACGTGAAACACTCAGAGAAAAATAACTATGGATTGTTTCACGTGAAACACATCAGAAGATTTTTGATCTCAGTAGTTTTTACAGGTAATATATGATAAAATGTTATCATAAGCGAAATGAGGAGATAATATGAATAAGATACTATTTATAATAAACCCAGTTGCTGGGAAAGGTAAAGGTCATGAAGTAATACCTAAAATAAGTGAGTTCTTTTCTAGAGCAAACTATGAAATTGTCGTATCTCCTACTAAAGGTGGAATAGAAGCATTAGTAAAAGAAAAAATTAATCATACTAATTTCGCTTCTGTAATAGCTGTTGGTGGGGATGGTACTTTAATGGAAACAATCAATGGATTAATTGACTATAATGGAAATGTTGGAATAATACCCATTGGATCAGGAAATGATTTTGCAAAGACTTTAGGGATTACGGAAGACATTGAAGCAGCTTTAAAAATTATAGAAGCAGGACATACAAAAGAAATATATTCAGCCTGGGTCAATGACCAGAGATTTTTAAATGTAGTTGGTATTGGTATTGATGCATTGATTATCGATTATAAAGATAAAAGCAAAATATTAAAAGGGAAATTAAACTATCTTGCTGCGACAATAAAAGGTATTTTTAGATACAAAGGAACAGAATTAGTAGTAAACATTGATGGTATTGAATATAAAAGGATACCATTATTTATAGCCATAGGTAATGGGAAATATATTGGCAATGGTATGAAAATAACACCAACGGCTGACTTAACGAGTGAGTTATTTGAGGTATGCATGATTAAAAATTTAAAGAAACGCACACTTCTAAGAAATATTACAAACTTGTATAAAGGTTTACACGGAAAAGTTAATGGTGTTGATTTCGTTAAAGGCAGAAAAATATCAATAGAGTTTAATGAAGTGAGGCCAGTGGATGTTGATGGGAATTTAATTACTTGTAAATCAGTTGATATTAGAAAATCTGATAAGAAAATAAAATTTATAGTTAAGGGGTAAAAATGGATAATTCAGACCGCTCTTTTGAGCTCATTAAAAAAAGTAGAAAACTATATTTTGAAAAAGGTTCATTAAGACGTTATTGTCTAAGAGATGAAATTGCAAACTCATGGATTAAATTTAATTTATTAAAGAACCAAAATCTAGAGTTAACAAATAGTTTTTCTAAAAATGGTAGAGCCTTTAAATTAGTCAGCGAAAATGTATCAAAAATTCTAGAAAAATATCATTACAAAGTCCATATAGTATTAGATAACGATCATATTTATGATTTTTCATTTAAGAAAACAAGAGAGTATTATTCAACAGGCGCAGAAATAGCTTTTAAATTAAAAAAAGATTTCACAGTTTTTAAAGAAGAACATATTTCAGAAAGATTTGATGATTCTTTTACACATGGTTTTTTTATTAAAGAAGAAGGATCAGTTGAATATATTTTAGGTATTTACGGTGGTTATGAAGACTATTCAGAAGAGAGAATTAATGAAATTAGAAATTTGATTCATGAAGAATTTGTTAATCGGAAAAAGAGTAAGAAAGAACATAATTTTATAGATTATGAAAAAAAGTACAGTAAAATTTCACATTACTATTTACCAGTTGTTTTAATAGGTGATACTGGTACTGGAAAAAAATATTTTGTTAGAAAAATACATGAAAAATTTTATCCTAAAAGACAATTTAAAACCATTGATTGCAAAGATATAATTGATATCAATGAGTATTTAGATATAAAATCAAAATCTTTGTTGTATCTTAAAAACATTGAATGGTTAACATATAAAAACCAAGTAAAAATAGCCAGTTATATTGACAGTAAACTGGTTAACAGCGATCTTAATAAGACCAGTAATAAACACAATATAGCAATTTTTATTTCTACGACTAGAGAAGCAATTGAAGAGGGGAAGAAAGAATGGATAGACAGGAGGCTGTTAACCAGGTTAACAGCGAATAATATCTATTTTAAGTCCGTTACCAACCATCATAGCAATAGACTTTTTCAGATAATTGAAAATGAAACTAACAGACGATTAACGGATCAAACAAAGGAAATCATTGGAGAGTTTTCCTGGGAAAACAACTGGAACGATGTTAAAAAAATGATTGAATATATTAATGAATACTCTAATAAATTAGAAATAGAGTTGGTAGATTTACCTAAGTTTATATCGAATAGAGATGCTGAAATTCCAACGATTAAAGATGCTGAGAAAAAGCTTATTCAAAGGAGTCTCAAAGTCTTTGATGAAAATATAACATTGGCGTCCAAAGCTTTAGGTGTTAGTCGTAGCACACTTTATAGAAAAATAAAAGAGTATAATTTATCATAATAAATAGTGTTTCGTTTTGAGAAAATTTCATTTTACGACACCCAGTGAAACGTCCCAAAACTGGATTAAAATTAACTGAAAATCTGTTGCATAATAAAAAAAATATAAAATCTTGCATAAATAGTGTTCAATAGTGTAAAATAGGGTTAACAGCTAAAGGGGGACGCTATGTATAAGCTTAGCGAGATTGCAGAGAATTTTAATGTTGAAAGAACAGAAATTATAGAAGCCCTTATTGATCATCGAACCTTATTAGATGACCACGTGGAAAAGAAAATGGGTATTACCTATGTTGATGATCGTGGTATTGAAATATTATATAAGTTATTAATTGAACCATTAAAGGTAAAGGAAAACAAAGATAAACCTCTAAAGAAAAATAGAATTAGTAAATATAATACTGAAGAGTTTAAAGATTATATTAACATAGAAGAGAAATTGCGTTTAAATATTACAGAATTGAAAAATGATATTCTAGCCTTAGATACTGAGATTCAGAAGAAAGATAAATTTCTTATTGATTACCAAGAAAAGCTTTTAGAGATCAATCGATTATTGGTAAAATATGAAGAAAATTTATTGTTGGATAATTTATAGTTGAGGAGTTCATATGTTACGTGTCATTGAAGTAGCAAATAAATTAGGGGTAAGCAAAGTAACAATTTATAAGAAGATTAAAAAGCTTAAGGAATTAAAACCCTATATTGTGAAAAAACAAAAAATAACATATATAAAAGAAGATGGCATTCAGATTATTAAAAATGATTTGGTGAAGTTTAAAGGTATTGAAACTAAAAATATTTTAAATGAGAAATGGGATGAAGAAATAAACCATTTAAATGATTATAAAATTTTTTTAGAAAATCAAAAATCTGTTAAACAGAATCAATTAAAAAATAAAGAGGAACAAATTAACAAGATAAAGTATCTAATTAAACTTAACAAAAGACGGCTAGAGTTATTAAAAAAGAGATATAACAATTAGGGGGTTATCAGGAATGGTTGCAAAAAATATTTTTGAAAAATTAGGACTTATTGAAAAAGTGAATGAAGAAGAAAATCAAGAATCGCTACTAGAAGAAGATGATTTTTTTTCTGATGCAGATGATTTTGAAAAGGATTTATCAGATAATGATGAAGATGACATGGGTAAAAAAGAAGACTTGGAAACAGAGGAACAACCCAGTGAAGTTTCAGATTTAGAAAGACGCATTGAGCAAATGAAAGAAATTGATGATGAGTTAGCAAGCAAAGAAGAAAATATTAATAAGGAACAAGATTTTTTTGATGAAGAGGACATTGAAGATAAACTAGATGTATTAATTGGATCTTACGAAAAAAACAAATTATTGTCAATTGAAGACATTTATCGTAACGCTCGATTAACCTTAGATACTAAAAAATCAATTTTCATGGTAGATATCTTAAGCAAAACTTTGCCAGAAAACTTACCTATTGATGTGAAACGTGAAACAGTTTTAAGTTTAATGAATGTTTCAGATTTAAAAAAGGATAATTTATTAAATGATGCTTACCAAAGAATAGATACATTAAATACTGTTTTGGAAGAGACTGTTGAAACATCTGAAGAAATTATTGAGAAGAATAATAAAACGATTGAAGAATTAAAGAAAAGAATAGAAGAGTTAGAATCAATTAATGAAGAACGATTAGAGTTCCAACAAGACCAAAATACATTGATAGAATATGAAATTCAAAAGATTATTAATCTAGTTGATTTTGTAAAGCCTAAAAAATAGTTTGCATCTGTAGCTCAGTGGATAGAGCAATCGCCTCCTAAGCGATCGGTCGAAGGTTCGATTCCTTTCAGGTGCGCCAGGAGATTAAATGAAATTAAAATATATGAAAGAAGCATTAGAAGAAGCAAAAAAAGCTAAAGCCATTGAAGAAGTACCAATCGGTGCCATTATTGTTAAAGATAATAAAATCATTGGCCGAGGACATAATTTAAAAGAAACACTTAAAGATCCAACCAGGCATGCAGAAATGATAGCCATTCAATCAGCCGCCAAAGAAATTGGTAGTTGGCGTTTGACTGATTGTGATATGTATGTTACAATAGAGCCCTGTGTGATGTGTGCAGGTGCTATTTCTCAAGCGAGAATAAAGAACTTGTATATTGGATCACCTGATTTTAAAGCAGGTGGCGTAACATCTTTATATAACATTTTATTTGATAAACGATTAAACCATCAAGTAAAGGTTTATTATGGAATGATGCGCAATGAATGCTCTAAAATCATGAAAGATTTTTTTAAAAGTTTAAGAAAAAGGAAGTAATTTCCTTTTTATATATTTGCTGTGCTAGATGGGGGAGTAGCGGTACCCTGTAACCTGCAATCCGCTATAGCAGGGTTGATGTTTATATGAGGTATTTGGCTGTTTGGCCTGCCCTTAACAAGTGATGTTGAAGATTGGGTCTTACGCAATAGAAACTTCTGAACCCCGTCAGGTCCGGAAGGAAGCAGCGGTAAGGGAGACCTTCTATGTGCCGTAAGGGTGCCTGATCCGAGTTAACTATTCTGGTAACGCAAGTAGTTAAATATCGAGTATAAATGCACAGCTACATATTTAAGGATTAGCATTTAGCTAATCCTTTTTGATTATTGAAATTAGAAAGGACATGGATATGGCTCATTTAGCCCTTTATAGAAAATTTCGACCATTAATATTTGATGATGTTGTTGGTCAAGAACGGGTTGTTCATACAATTATAAATCAAATCAAGAGTGATAGCTTTGCCCATGCATATCTGTTCAACGGTATCAGGGGTACAGGCAAAACAACAATTGCAAAGATTTTTGCAAGGGCAATTAATTGTTTAAATCCTCAAGGTGTTAATCCATGTAATGAGTGTAGTGTTTGTCAGTCAATTTTGAGCAATGCTTCTATGGACATTATTGAGATGGATGCTGCTAGTAATAATAGTGTTGATGATATACGTGAAATTAATGAGAATGTTAATTTTCCACCTTCCAACGCAAAATACAAAGTGTATATAATAGATGAGGTACATATGTTATCTAAAGGGGCTTTTAACGCTCTTTTGAAAACCTTAGAAGAGCCGCCGGAATATGTTGTTTTTATGTTGGCAACAACAGAACCAAATAAAATTCCAGATACAATTCTATCTAGATGTCAACGGTATGATTTAAAACGCGTTGGTAGAAGTGATGTTTTAAAAAGGTTAACACATATTATGGAAACGTTAGAACTAACCTATGAACCGGAAGCCATGGATATTATTATTTCTAAAGGTGAAGGATCTGTAAGAGATAGTCTAAGTATACTTGATCAATGCCTATCATATAGTGAAGAACTAACCTATGATTTAGTGATTAAAACACTTGGTCTCATAGAAATCACATTACTAAATGATTTGATTGAAGCATTTATTAAGAAAGATACTAATAAAGCAATTAATATTATTCATTCGACAATTGATGAAGGGAAAGATGTTCGTCAATTAATTGAAAGTTTAATTGAACATTTTAGAAACTTATTATTAGTAAAAATGCATAAAGATCCTAAAAAATTAATAGAAGCTTCACAAGAGCAAATACACTTGTTTTTAAAACAGAGTGAATCCTTCGATTTGATTGAGTTAACAAGGGCAATTAATATTTTAATGGATGCTGAAAGCAATATTAAGTATTCTACTCATGGTAAAGTTTTACTAGAGATGGCTATAATAAAGATGTTTACATTAGAAAATGATCATTCTATTGAAGGGTTAATTTTAAAGGTAAAAGATTTGGAAAATAAGATTGAAAATTTAGATTTTCAAAATATCAGTCAAAGGAATACTTCAAATGATACAACTATAGAAATACCACCTAGTAAAGGGACTACTGATCCTGGGGCTAAAGAAAAGCCTCAAGTGAAATATGAAACAACAGATAGTATAGAAGCCTTTATTGATGAAGGTACTCAAATGAAAATTTCTATAGATGAAGTGCAGTCTCAATGGAATGAAGTTTTAAAAATAGTTAAAAAAGTTAAAATACAGATTTATGCTTTTCTAATTGAAACAGAACCCATTGATACCAAAGGCAATAGAATTGTCTTAAAACTCCATAAGGATTATAAGTTCCATGGGGACAATTTAATGAAAGCAAGAAATAAGAAAACCATTGAAGATATTTTGAAAAAAGTATATTCGAAGGCTTTGACCATTGACGTAACTTATCAAGATGTTCAAAAAAAAACTAAAATAGATGAGGATATAAGTGTAGATGAAGAACTAAGTACTTATTTTAGTGATTATGATAAAGTGTTAGAAATTAAAGAATAATATGTTATAATAAAAATAAATTATAGAGTAAATGAATGGAGGATAAAAATGGCTAGAGGAAGAATGCCTGGAAATATGGGCAATATGATGAAACAAGTTCAAAAAATGCAGAAAGATATGGAAAAGATGCAAAAAGAATTAGAAGAAAGAGAATATGAAGCTTCTGCTGGTGGTGGCGCAATAACGGCTGTCGTAAATGGGAAGAAAGAGTTACTCAAAATAGATTTAGACGAAGATATTGTTGATCCAGAGGATGTTGAAATGTTACAAGATTTAATCATTGCTTCTGTTAATGCGGCAATGGAAAAGGCAACAGCAGACAGTGAAAAAACAATGGGTAAATTAACAGGTGGCATGAACATACCTGGTATGTTTTAATGAATAGTTATGCAGGGCCTATTGCACGGTTGATTAATGAGTTTTCAAAATTGCCCGGCATAGGGAAAAAAACAGCTGAACGATTAGCTTATTATATTATTGAAATTGAAAAAGATGAAGCGATGAAATTGTCAGCAGCTATTGAAGAAACAAAGGAAAAAATAAATTTTTGTGAAAGATGTTTCAATTTATCTGAAAATAAACTGTGTGAAATATGCCAAGATCAAAAGAGAGAAACACAAGTGATTTGTGTTGTTGAGCGCCCAAAGGATATTCACTCCATTGAACGCACAAAAGAATATAATGGTTTATTCCATGTATTACACGGGCATATATCCCCTATGGATGGTATTGGGCCAGATGATATTCGATTAAAAGAGTTGATTCAACGGGTAAGAGATGAATCTATAGCAGAAGTGATTGTTGCAACCAACCCTAATGTTGAAGGGGAAGCAACATCAATGTATATTTCAAAATTATTAAAGTTTTCAGATGTAAAAGTGACCCGATTAGCACATGGGATTCCCATTGGTGGCAATTTAGAATACGCCGATGAGATGACATTAAGCAAAGCTTTTGAAGGACGCGTTGAAATATGATGCCAATTGGCATCTTTTTTTTAATGAAACTTTTCCCAGGAAAACTTTTAATTAGCATAGATTTTTTGTGTAAAATCTAATATAATGAAAAGAAGAAAGGGGCAAAAATGAATATTAGTCAAGAAAGTATACTAAAATTGTTTAATCATTCAAAGTATCCCATTTATATAATTGATGATGCTTATCATATTTTATATAATAATTTATTTATTGAAAAAAAGCATCCAAACATTATAGGAGACAAATGCTTTTATGCGCTTTTTGGCAGAAGTAAACCCTGTGAGAAATGTATTTATTTTGAAGCCATTAAGAATAATGATATTACTGTCAACACCCTTAATCGGAAGAAAAATATATTAGAGATTGATGGCAACTGTATTAAAAATATTGGCTTACCAATTGTAACAGATGATATGACAAAGTGTGTAATTATTGAGTTTGACGATACTCAAGAGACTTTAAAGTATGAGGAAAAATTAAATGAGTTAGAAGCTTTAAGTTATATGTTAGAACAAAATCAGAAAGTTCAAAAGGAAAAAGACATTTATTATACGAATCAAGCCCATGAGATTAGTCGTTTTATTCAAAACATTCGTTTTCGATTAGATCTTTTAGAAAAAGAGTATCCAAGGCTTATGAAAAACGAAAATTCTGAAGGTATTAGAAGTCTTATTGAAAGTAGTGAAAATGCATTAAACCGCTTATTTCAGTTCAATGACGTCAATTCAATTAAAGAGATCAATGAAGAGGTTTTTAATTTTAGTAATTTAGTACGAAGGATAAAAAAGAGATATTATATCATTTCCAAAAACAGAAAGATCAATTTTAAAATCAATATCTCAAAAGATTTGAACAATACGTATATTGGAAGTTCACAAAGTATTCGTCAGATTATCGAGAATATATTAGATAATGCTTTTGATTTTACAACGAATGGAGATATAAAACTTCATGTTTATCCTATTGAAACGACTAAAGAGGAATCAAAAATTAAAATCAATATTACAGATACTGGTATTGGTATTCCTAAAGAGCATATTGATTTGATTTATCGGCGTTACTATAAAAAAGGTAGTAAATTTGTTAATGATTTTACTAGGGCAGGCTTAGGGTTAAGTATTTCTAAAGCTTTAGCTGAAACATTGAAGGGTGAGATAAAAGTTGAATCTAAACTCGGAGAAGGTACAAGTGTTTCTGTTGTTTTGCCACTTAAAAATGTAATAGAAGAGAAGAATGAAAAAAAGCATATAGAAAACATCCAGAAGAAGTTACTAATTATTGGTTTACCAGAGTTATCAAAACTTGTTTTAAAAATGAAATTGAATATTAATAATAAAATAAAAATGGTTAACAGAGGCGATGATGGATTAATAGCCTATTATCAAATAAAACCTGATTTAGTTTTAATGGATGTTATGGCAAGGGGTTTAAATGCATTTGATTTTTTAGATGAAGTAATAGCAAATGATACACATAAAGGGAAAATAATAGTAGCCTCAACAAAAGTATTAGATGAAGAATCAGAATACTTAAAGAGTTATGGTTTTCATGGTTACATTCCAAAACCAATTAAATATGATGGACTTATTAATTTGTTAGAAAACATAGAAAAGAAGTGAGGAATTTATGAACAAATTCAAATTATTAGCAACAACTGCCTTTGGAACAGAGGGTATAACGAAAAAAGAAGTAGACAGATTAGGTTTCAAGAATATTTCTGTAGAAAATGGTAGAGTTTATTTTGAAACAGACCAAAGAGGGTTAATACAATCTAACTTATGGTTAAGAACAGCAAGTAAAATTTATTGGGTCATTGGTTCATTTGAGAGTCATACCTTTAGTGAATTATACGATTCAGTTCATGAGTTGCCTTGGGATGAAATACTTAATAAAAATGCAACAATGTTAGTCAATGCTAAATCTGTAAAATCTGAACTTCATAGTTTATCTTCTATTCAATCCATTTCTAAAAAAGCCATAGTTGATAAGTTACAAGACCAACTGGCCTGTGAAGAACTTCCAGAAGATGCAGAAGATTACGAGATTCTTATTGATATTTTAAAGGATCAAGTAACTGTTCGAATTAATACAACTGGTGAAGGTTTATTTAAAAGAGGGTATCGGTTAGAGAATAATGAAGCGCCTTTAAGAGAAACCCTTGCCTCTACATTAGTAGATGTTACCAACTGGAAAGCAAAAATACCATTAATTGATCCGATGTGTGGTACTGGAACAATTTTAATTGAAGCAGCAATGTATGGTAGAAATATGGCGCCAGGGGTGGATAGAAAATTTGCTTTTGAAGATTGGCCTTTTATTAAAGATTACGTTGTTGCTGCTGAACGTAAAAAAGCAAAAGCTCAAGTAGTTGACCGTGACATGATCATAAAAGGTTTTGATAAAGATCCTGAAGTGATTGAAGTTGCTAAGGCAAATGCAGAAAGAGCAGGTGTTGGTGACTATATAACATTTGAATGTAGAGATTTAAAAGATTTTGAAACAGATATAGAGTATGGTTATTTAATTTCTAATCCGCCTTATGGTGAGCGATTAGGAAATTACGAAACAGCTGAAGAGATAAATGAAATTTTAGGAAAATTGTTTAGAAATGAGTTGAAAACATGGTCCATGTATATTTTTACAGCTTTTGATAAGTTTGAAGAAGTTTTTGGTAAAAAAGCGACTAAAAACAGAAAATTATACAACGGAAAGTTAAAATGTTATTTCTATCAATACTATGGACCGAGACCACCAAAAAATAGACTGTAGGTGTTTTTATGTACAAGATTAAAAATAATGGATACAATCCATTATCATTAATTTTTCTAGTTTTAATTGTGTTACTTGTTTTTAATGCAGAGCATTTAGTACGGATGGTTCAGCCTAATTTAAGTTTTGGAAAAGCAAACATGGAGGAAATCACGCGTATAAAGAAAGATAATTTTGATAAGGATGAAAGTGTCTTTTTAATTGATCATGGAATTATTCAGATATCTAACGATGAAATGATTTATATTGATGAAGCATTAAATAAGAAATGGTCCAAGGTAGTTAATGGAACAGACATTAAAGTTTACAATAATGGGGATTATATTTATGTAATAGATACCACATTAGGAGATATTTTTAAAATCGATTATGAAGGAAATATTGAATCTCAGATTTTTAGCCAAGGGTCTATAAAAAAAGTCATTGATTATAATGATGTATTATTGATACTATTAACTCAAAAAAATTATTTGCTTTCTTTTGATAAAAACCTAGAAAAATTAAATGAAGAGAATTTAAATCTAAGTCATATTTTAGACATTAAAAAACATAATGACCAATATTACATTTTGAATATTGAACACAAAAACAAAACATACTTTACCCGTATGGTCAATTTAGATGAGTCATTTGCCTTCTTATCAAATCTGAATATAAATGATACGATTGTCTATAATATTCATTTTAATGAAGATCAGCGGTTACTTCAAAGTAATAAAAAAATGCTGTTGGTCAATCCATCAGATGAGATTTTATGGTCTGTAACGACAGATTATTTTATTCAAGAGTTGATTTATAAAGATTATATATACGTGTATACTTCAGATAAGAAGCCAGATGAAGAAACTATTGAGAACCAAGGTGTGGATCGAATTTTACTATATGATGATAAAGGTGTTAAAATTGAAGAGATCCCTTCACCAATTGAAGATGTCAAAAAAATAGTAAAACATAATGGGAAACTTTTTCTTGTGAATGATCAAGAATTATGCATAATTGATAACAATTTAGAAGTACTATTTATAAAAGAAATGGTAGAGAATATAAATGATATAAGAGTTTTATCCAACGGAAGAGTTATTTTAGATACAGAAGAAAATCTAGTAATTTATGAGTTCAAATATTAATGGGGGCAATTATGGATGGTGTGAACATAACTTTAATTGATGGCATACTAATAGGTTTTATCTTAATGCATATGTTTTTAGGTTGGAAGAAGGGTTTAATTCTTTCTCTAGCTAATTTTTTTGGCATAATTGTTGCGTTCTTTGTTTCGAAAAAATTCTTTGTAGAATTTGGAGAAATACTTAATAAAAATATTGCTTGGGTAAAAAGTTTTGAAGAATCAATGGTTATTAAAATTAATGAATCTTTTGCCTCGAATGGTGAAGTGTTTTCTGATTTAGGTGATGGAACTTTTCTCAAGGAATTAGAGTTACCTGAATATTTGAATATAGGCATTAACCAAATGCTTCGCGAATTAGATTTGTCTCAAACAGAGACAATTAATACTAAATTAGCAGAGATCATCGTTCAAGTCATTATGAATTTTATAAGTTTTGTTTTACTATTTATTCTCATTTTATTGGCCATTAAATTGTTAGCAATTGTTTTAAATATGTTTTTTCAATTACCCTTATTGAAAGGTATTAATAAGTTCGGTGGTTTATTAATGGGCTTTGTCATTAGTCAAATATTCATTTATTTATTTATGACAGTTATGTTATTGCTAGAGCCTATGAATTTAGATTTCAGTATTGTTAGTAGTATTAAAGCATCTACTCTTGGGCTTTTTTATTATAATAACAATTTATTGTTCGTTTTAATTAATTATTATTTATAACTTAGGAGGTTTTACACATGGCAATTAAAACAGTTGATGGTAGAGGTTTGGCTTGTCCAAAGCCAGTACTTGAAACAAAGAAAGCTTTAGAAAACTTAACAGGTGAGACATTAATTACTTTAGTGGATAATGCTATAGCCGTTGAAAATGTAAAAAAATTATTAACAAAGCTAAGCTATTCCTTTGAGGTAACGACAAAAGATGATTACTTTGAAATAAAAATCTTGAATACAAAGGGCGAGATTCAATCAATGGAAACGGTAGAAGAAAAAAGCCTAAAGGATCA
Source organism: Clostridia bacterium (assembly GCA_035269305.1). Classification (GTDB taxonomy): domain Bacteria; phylum Bacillota; class Clostridia; order Peptostreptococcales; family Acidaminobacteraceae; genus DATFJG01. The sequence goes on along the minus strand of DATFJG010000104.1, from coordinate 4,796 downwards.
AAGCATTTTATTCACAAGTAACAAAATTGGAAAAGGTGATGATACATTAGGACAAGTATTAATGAAGGGTTATATTTATACATTAAGTGAAATGACAGAATTACCTAAGTATATTATGTTTGTTAATTCTGGCGTTGAATTAACGACGAAGGGCTCAGAATCAATCGATGACTTAAAAGCTTTAGAAGATAGAGGTGTAGAAATTCTTTCTTGTGGTACATGCTTAGATTACTTATCTATTGACTTAAGTGATTTGGCAGTTGGATCTGTGACAAATATGTATACTATTGTAGACAATACAACAAATGTTAAAAATACACTAACAATTGGATAGGAGGTAACTAAATGCCATTAAAATTTGAGATTGGCGACCAAGTAACACTTAAAAAACCACATCCTTGTGGTTCAAAGGATTTTGTAATTACACGTATGGGAGCAGACTTTAGAATTAAATGTCAAGGCTGTGATAAAGAATTATGGTTGTCTAGAAGAAAACTAGAACGACGCACACGAAAAATTTTTAGAGAAGGTAAACGCCTTCGAAAAGCTGATATTGAACGTTAGTAAAATTGCCATAAGGCACTTTTCAATTATATTAAGGGGGAAATATAATGAGATTTTCAAAAAGAATGGACAATGTAAAGGCTTCAGCAATACGTGAGATTTTAAAGTTAACTCAAAGACCAAATATTATATCCTTTGCTGGTGGATTACCAGCACCAGAACTTTTTCCAGTGAAAGAGATTAAAGAAATCACGGATAAAATTTTAGATACTGCTGGAGAAAAAGCTTTACAGTACAGTGCAACAGATGGTTTTGATCCGCTAAGAGAAGGGATTGTGCAATTATTAAAAGAAAAAAATATACAAAACATCAAAAGAGAAAATGTTTTAATTACTAATGGTTCTCAACAAGGCTTAAGTTTCTCAGGAAAAATATTTTTAGACCCTGGTGACATTGTATTAGTTGAAAGTCCAAGTTATCTTGGGGCCATTAATGCTTTTAGAGCCAGTGGTTGTGAGTTTGTTGAAGTTGAAACAGATGACCATGGTATGATTATGTCTGATTTAGAAGAAGCCATTCAATCCAATGATCGTGTACGTATGATCTATGTTATACCTGATTTTCAAAATCCAACAGGAAAAACTTGGTCATTAGAAAGAAGAAAGCAATTAATAGCTTTAGCTAACGCATATGATTTACCTGTTATTGAAGACAATCCCTACGGAGAGTTAAGATTTGATGGGGAAGCCATACCACCGATTAAAACATTTGATACAGATAATCGGGTAATCTATCTAGGAACATTCTCAAAGACATTTTGTCCTGGATTGCGTATTGGTTGGGTTTTAGCCGATGAAGAAATCCTTAACAAATATATCTTATTAAAACAAGGGGCTGATCTTCATACGAGTTCCTTAGCTCAAAGACAGATCGCATTATTTTTAGAAACATACGATTTTAAAGGACATATTGAGTCGCTAAAAAAAGTATATAAAGAAAGAAGAGATTTAATGATGTCAAGTATCAAGAAATATTTCCCAGATGTTGTAGAATATACTTATCCTGAAGGTGGGTTGTTTACATGGGTTGTATTACCTGAAGGTATCGATACAGATGAGATGATGGTGAAAGCTGTTGAAAAAGGTGTAGCCTATGTACCAGGTGGCTCTTTCTTTCCAAATGGGGGACATAAAAATACCATGCGGATTAATTACTCAAATATGCCGAATGATAAAATTGTAGAAGGGATCAAAATTCTTGGGAAAGTAATTGAAGAAGAAATAAAGTAAAAAAAATCCTTGAATTTTTATTTGTTGACTGATACAATGTTTTAGTGAATGTAGCAAAGTGCTACTCTCTGCTCAAATTATGAGCCGATATTAGACCATAGGGAGGTGTAAATATGAGAAATTACGAAGTAATCTATATTGTTAAACCAACAATTGATGATGAGAGACGTAAAGAAATTCTTGAAGAAGCAAAGCAAGTGATTGCTGAAGCAGGTACTGTAACTGAAGTAGAAGAAATGGGCAAAAGAAGATTAGCTTATGAAATCAAAAATAATACAGAAGGTTACTACACAGTTATAAGTTATGAAGCTGAAACAACTGTTAATCCGATTTTAAAAAGAAAATTTAAGCTAAACGATGATGTTGTAAGAGATCTTATCGTGAGAATGGATAAGTAATTTAAAGGGGGGCTTTTTATTAATAATGTAAACTTAGTTGGTAGACTGACTAAAGACCCTGAATTGAAGTATATTCCTGGCAGTGGAACAGCTGTTGCTAACTTCACTTTAGCTATTGATAGAGGTTTATCTAAAGATAAAAAAAGAGAACTTGAACAGCAAGGAAAGCCAACAGCAGATTTCATTAGAACTGTAGTTTGGGGCAAACAAGCTGAGAACTGTGCAAACTATTTAGCAAAAGGCCGATTAGTTGCCGTAAGTGGTTCAATTCGTACAAGTAGCTCAAGAGATGAATCTGGGAATATGAACTATTACACAGATGTAAACGCGTTTAAAGTTGAATTTTTAGAATGGGGAGACAGTAATAATAACTCATCTGGTCAGACTGATTCAGGAGATATAAATCCTGACGATTTCAGTTCTGTTGAAGATGATGACGATATCCCCTTTTAGTATAAGGAGAGATAGAAAATGGCATATCACGGAAGAGGAAGAAAAAAGAGTTGTTTTCTTTGTAAAAACGAAGATGCAACAATGGATTATAAAGATGTAAGAAATTTAAGAAGATATATAACTGATCGTGGAAAGATTTTACCACGTCGAGCAACAGGTAACTGTGCAAAGCATCAAAGAGAGATTGCTAGAGCAATCAAGCAATCTAGAAAAATCGCATTATTACCATATGTAAGTGAATAATAGAAGTGAAGAAATTCACTTCTTTTTTTTATCTTAAAATTGTGTTAAAATGACTATAAAGAATTAGATGGAGTGAGAATAGTGAATATTAGAAATGTTATATTAGGAACATTAGGTGTTGTATTAATAGCACTGGCATCAGTTTTAATACCAATTTTAGGCGTTGTATTAGCAGGTATACCCATAATTTTGTTGCTTTTAAAAGAGAAAGGAAGTATACATGAGAGTATTCTTACTTTGTCAATGGCAGTTGTAATGACTTATTTTATTTTCGGGTTATTTAATGCAATTTTTATTGCTATTTATGGTGTATTGACGAGTTTGGTTTTAAGTTATACTTACTATAGAGAAACAAAACCGCTAAAAGCTCAACTATTGATTGGTGGATCCGTATTATTAAGTTTCACCATGGTTTTATATTTGATAAATATGGGAACAGATTTACATATATCAGAATTTTTTAGGGAAAGTTTTTTTAGTTCAGAAGATATGATTGAATCCATGGGTCTACTAGAAAATTCAGAAATGGATTTAAATATGGTTATTAATCAGATTCTTACGATTATCCCTTTTATTATGGTACTCATTAGTTTTGTCAATGGGATTATGATTTTTCATGGGAATCGATTAGTGATGCAAAAAAATGACAAGCCTGTAGTCAAGATGGAAAATTTTTCTGACTTTAAATTACCAATGCATTTTATTTATGGTATTACCTTTATATTAGTTTTGTCTTATCTATCAGGTCTTGTAGGTATGATCGAGTTCAATACAATATCATTAAATATCATCTTAGTGTTGATTTATGTATTTGCATTTCAAGGCGCATCAATACTTTTTTATTATTTGGACCAAAGAAACATTAACAATTTTTTAAAAGGCTTAATTTTAGTTTTATTGATAGTATTTCAAGCCATGTTCATCCTATCGATTATTGGTTGGTTAGATATGATTTTTGATTTTAGAAGAATAAAAAATAAAGACGAAAAATAAAAGAATTATTAAGAAATATTAAGCCTTTAAGGAGGATGAAACAATGGAATTTAAAAAGAGCAAATTATTTGATTTCCAAAATACAATCTATTTATGGATTATTGGTATTTTTGATCTAATCATAATACTACATAGTCCCATCATCGGAGGCTTAGGTTTTCTTGTACTTCTATATTTATTGTACTATACATGGATTACTTCACGTCGACAGAAAAAAAAGTGGCAAAGTTACATTGAAGCCTTATCAAGTGACATTGATTCTGCAGCAAAATATGCCATTCTCAATTTACCATTTCCTTTAACCTTAGTTAACTTAGATGGTGAGATCAAATGGTATAATTCTAAGTTCAATGATATGATGGATCAAAACGATTTAATTGGCAGCAAAATAGAAGCATCTTTTCCAGAACTTAATATTGATGATTTAATTCATGAAGATGAAGAATGTACCATTCAAAAGAACGGAAGAATTTATCGATTGCACAAAAACATTGTAAGATTAAGTCAAAACAAAGAGTCTAGTAAAGGAATAGATTATATAATGATGCTTTATTGGATTGACATTACTGATTTTAAAAAACTAGAAGAAAAATATGAAGACAAATACCCAGTGATTGCTTCAATTGAAATAGACAATTATGATGAGTTTTTAAAAGAAATAAAAGATGAAGAACAACCAATGGTGATTAGTCAAATTCAAAAGGAGATTAATCTTTGGGCAGTAAGAATCAATGGATTTATTCAAAAAACACATGCCAATAAATATACAATTATCTTTGAAAAGAAATATCTTAAAAACCTAGAAGCGAAGCGCTTTTCAATTTTGGATAGTATTCGAGAAATCGATAAAGAGGTTTCTATTAGTCCAACATTAAGTGTTGGTGTAGCAGCTCAAGGAAATGATTTTAAAGAGATC
>DATFJG010000103.1:0-10866 GCA_035269305.1 Clostridia bacterium | reverse complement strand
TAACTGTAAGACCTGTGTGCGTCATTATTGGGATGAAGAAATGGGTTTTATGCAGATGGAAGACTACAAAAAAATCATTGAGGACCTAAAAGATTTTGAAGGATTAGAAAAGATTTCATTTTGGGGAATAGGGGAGCCACTTTATCATCCGCACATTGCAGAGATGATTCAACTAGCATCGCGTCTAGGTGTTAAAACTCAAATGATTACAAATGCTCTTTTATTAGATCAGGAAAAAATAGAATCAATTTTGGAAGCTGGATTAGATAGTCTAGTGGTTTCTGTAGATGGTACTTCGCCAGAAACTATGGCTGATATCCGATCAGGTGCAGAGTTAAAAACAATTATTGAAAATGTTCAGAATTTTCGAAATTTTAGGGATAAAAAACAGAAATCCTGTGAGATTGGCATTGAATATGTAATTATGAAATCAAATGTTGATGAACTTAAAGATCTTCGAAAACTTGCCTTTAAGTTGGGAGCTTCCTTTATATTTTTGACAAATCTACTGCCTTATAGTGAAGATATGTCAGATGAAATACTCTATTCATTTTCTATTAGTCGTTCTAAACCTGAAATTAGAACTGAACATAGACCAGAAATTTATTTGCCGCCAACTGATTTAAGAGAGGATATTATTCGGGATCTTGCTGCGGTAGGGGGTAAATCTAGTTCCATCAGTACAACTCAAGTGCCTTTTAATCCTCATCGAGGATATTGCAAGTTTGTAGAGGATGGATCCATTGCAGTTAACTGGCAAGGGGAGATAAGTCCGTGTATTGCCTTAATGCACAGCTATGACCTTTATATAAGAGATAGAAGGAAACATATTAATAAATATTCACTGGGAAAGATCTCAGAAAAGCCACTAGTTGAAATATGGAATAGTGAGGAATTTAAAGAATTTCGTAAAAGAGTAAAGGCGTTTCCTTTTTCAGATTGTACTCAGTGTTCAGGTTGTGAAATGTCAAAAGGGAATGAAGAAGATTGTCACGGAAATGAGTTTCCGGTTTGTGGTGATTGTCTATGGGCTAGAGGTGTAATTCAATGTCCATAGATGAAGCATTGAAAAATGAACTAAAATAATAGTAATATTCACTTAAAGATGTTCAAAAGAGTTGAATTATTTCTTGCTGATTAATTGTTAAGTGCAACGCTATAACTTGTTATTTTTAAAAATCTAAAGATGTTAGTCATAAATAGGAGGTTGGTTTTGAAGAAATATCTGAAAAGACAGGAAAAGTTATTTACTAAAGCTCAACAGCAGCGGCTAGAAGAGCTAAATATTATGATTGCTGGGACAGGAGGATTGGGAACTAACTTGGCGATTCAACTGCAGCGCGTTGGTGTTAATAAGCTTTATCTTTACGATTATGATTATGTTGAAATCAGTAATCTCAATCGTCAACTTTGTTATGGAATAAAGGATATAGGTAGATTAAAAGTAGAAGTGGCAGAGGAATTTTTAAATCAGTTTAATCTAGAAACTAAAATAGTCACTATTAATGAAAAAATAACCATCGATACTAAAGTACCAGAAGATATTGATATTATTTTTGATGGAATGGATAATTTTGAGTCTCGTTATATATTAGACAAGTTAGCTGGAGATAAAGAAATCCCATTTATTCACGCAGGCATAGAAGGTTTTTTTGCTCAGATTATGTTAGTATTACCAGAAAGTGAGTTTCGTTTAAAAGACGTCTTTGTTGACACAGAAAAAAAAGAAACACCAGCTGTATTTTCTCCAGCAGTAAGTGTAACGGCATTAATCCAAGTGATTGAAGCATTGAAATACCTACTAGAATTTAGTGATTATTTACAGAATGAACTTTTACATATTGATTTACTAAGTAATCAAATGGAAAAAATTTCTTTAAAATAGTTTTAAAGTAAAACGTTAGTCAAAGTTTTCAAAGATTCACTGATAAGGTTAATTGTAGAATCGCTAGGTCAATAGATCTTTTGTGAATCTTTGGTATCACTTTATAATCTTTAAGTTAGTTACAGATATTAGTAGCAGAAAACCAGATGGGCTTGCCCGCTGGATGAATGGTATAAAAATAACTCAAACTTATGTTTGATTTGATATATACTTAAAATAAGAAAATAATTTAGGCGGTGGACTTATGAGAACCCAAATTATAAATAAAGCATATAATTTAAAAATTTGTCCCAATCAAGATCAAGAAGAACTAATCAACAAAATATAGGTTGTGTTAGATTCGTATTTAACTATTTTCTATCTCAATCAAAAGACAACAAAGTCTTAAAGATTTAGATGGAGCGTTTAAACGTTTTTTAAAGGTTTAAGTGGGTTTCCTAAATTCAAATCTGAAAAGAAAAGTAAAAGGTCCTTAGAACGGAATACTTTAAGCGTAAAATTGGTGTTGAGAGTATAGAAATTAAAGATAATAAAATCAAATTACCTAAACTTGGTTGGATTAAATTTAAAAAATCTAGAGAAGTAAAAGGTAGAATTTAAAATGTAACCACTCGAAAATCAAAAGCAGATAAATATTATATTTCTGTTTGTGTTGAAACAGTCCAAAAAACAATAAAAAAAGAATTTAACGAGCAAAATAAAAAAGAAATTGGTATTGACCTTGGGTTAAAGGATTTTTTAATTACTTCAGATGGTGAGAAGATAAAAAATAAATTAGCAAAAACACATGAAAAAATAGCAAATATTAGAAAAGACTTCTTACATAAACTTTCGACTAGGTTAATTTGTGAAAACCAAACGATAATAGTTGAAAGCTTAAAGGTTAAAAACATGCTTAAAAATTCAAGACTAGCAAAAAATATCTCTGATGTCTCTTGGTCTAAATTCCTTGAATTTCTAACCTATAAAGCAAATTGGTATGGAAGAGAAATAATAAAAATTGATATATTTTTTCCTTCAAGCCAACTGTGTAATAAATGTGGCTATCAAAATAAAAAGATCAAAGATTTAAGTGTTCGCAAGTGGGAATGTCCAAAGTGTCACTTGGTTCACGATAGAGATATAAATCCTAGTAAGAACATTTTAAAAGAGGGATTGAGATTAAAGACAGTTTAATAATAAAAATACCGTAGGGCGTACGGGAATTTAGGCTTTTGGAGAACTGGTAAGACTAATGGGTATTTAATTACTAAAATTAATTATTCGTTAGCAGGGTTCGTAGAACAAAGAATCCACGTGGGCTTGCCCCGTGGCGCGTCAAAATGAACTGTGATTTAAGTAAATACAAAGCCAATAATCAGTTGTTTACTGTATAATCATGATTTTTTACTAAAATATGTAAAATTTTATTTATTATTTTGAATTATGATGATATAATAACAATACTTGTAATGAATTGTAAGTTTAAATATAATAGGGGATCTAAAAATTTCTCTAGTATATGGTTACTGAAAATAGGAGGTGTTGACGTGTGAGAAAATTTAGAATTAAAAAAATTGATAGCTTCGCAACTTTCAAAACTTCTCTTAGTATTTGTACAATTTTAGGATTAATAATAGGTGTTATACTTGGATTAACGTCTATTCCTCTTAAAACAACAACTTCTCTCAACGGTCAAATTGTTCAAACAGAGATACTTAGTAATTTTTGGACTTCATTATTTGGTGTAGTTTTTGGTACAATGTTTTACTTTATTGCAGTTGCATGCTTTATTACACTAATTATTGTTGCTTATAATTCTTTTAGTAAGATTACTGGTGGCATTACTATTGAAATCGAAAAAGACTAATGGATGAATGAACAATTTAATTTGAACTGGAGAACAAATCTATAATGGATTTGTTTTTTTATTTTATAAATATTTACCTTTCTTGATAGGTTTGATACAATAAGCTTACAAAATATTAAGTTAAATGCGTATTAAACTACTTAAATAGATTGGAGTATTTCAATGATTAAATGGCAGTCCATTAAAACTAAATTGGTAATAGGTATCTTGATTGCATGTTTAATACCGTATATGATTGCAGGATTTTATTTAAAGTTAAATATGGAACAGTGGTTATTTAATGAAAATGTAGAGCATGATCAAGTAATGCTACAGCAAGCTGCTGAACGCATTGATGCTTCAATTTTAGAGCGAATGAAAGATTTGATTAACATGATGTCTAAAAATGAAGATGTTATAAATGTAGATCCTAATATTAGAAACTACTTAAACTTAAGTCAAAGAGTTAATGAAGAAGATATTGTTGAAAATGAAAGAAGAATCATAGAATATTTTAAGTCAATTAAAGAGACACATAATATGATTACGTTTTTATCCTATGGAATGGAAAATGGGAGCTATATAGAGTACCCTGCTTTTAATCCTAGGGACGTTTATGATCCAAGAAAAAGAGATTGGTATATTAATGCTTTATTACGAGAAGAAGCTCACGCTTCAGAACCCTATCTGACTCAGGTAACCAATGACACAGTTTTTAGTATTGACCGTCATGTAAAAAAAGATGATGAAGTAATTGGTGTCCTAAGTTTAACTATAAGACTTGGAACTTTAATGGAAGAAATAAATGATTTAAGCCATGATAAATCCAGTTATATTAATATTCTCAGTCCAAATAATGTTTTTATTAATAGTCCTGAAAACACTGAATGGCACTTGAAAAGTGTTAATGCATTAGATGTTGAAGTTTTTAAAAATGTCGATGAATACAATGGTAGTTATTATGAAGGTCAACTAGATGGTAAGAGAAAAGTGTTTAATGTATATATTTCACCTGAAAGTGGTTGGAAGTATATTTCTGTTGTTAATCGCTCTGAAGTCCTTAGTCAATCTGATGAATTAATGAAGATACTAATGTTAACTTATTTTATTACATTTATTATACTATTGATTTTTATTGTAATGATTGCTAATAATATAATTAACCCTATTAGTTTAATTGCAATGCATATGCATAAAATGGCCAACTTTAAATTTAATACGAAAAAAGACCACGCGCTTAAAAAATTCAAAAAATCTAAAGATGAAATAGGTGAAATTACTGAAGCATTATTTATTATGCAAGATAATTTTATTGAATTGGAGAAGAATATTGAAAAAATGGACCAAGAAATTAAGACGATTGATGTAGATCAAGCCAGGATTTATCAACTTGATTTGTCAGATGATAATCCTTTTGAAGGGGTGACCCGTTCAATTAATGATCTCTTATTAAGAGTATATGATTATATCAACCAAATTCAAGAATATAATCACGAGATATCTGAAAAAAATGAATTGTTGCAATCATCAGAAGAGGAGTTAATTGCACAAGTGAAAGAAATTGATTCGCAAAAAGAATATATTAGTTTTCTAGCTGACCATGATGCATTAACTGGCTTACCTAATAGAAGACTTTTTAGTGAAAGATTAGATCATGCAATTCAAGAGAATCAAAAGATTAGTATTCTGTTGATAGACCTAGATAATTTTAAGAGTATAAATGATTCTCTTGGACATGTTTTTGGAGATAAAGTATTGAAATATATTGGACAGCAGTTTAAACAAGCTACAAATGAAGCAACTTTTATTTCGCGCTTTGGAGGAGATGAGTTTTTAATTCTATTCAAAAATTCCATAGCAAATGAGAGTCTAGAGGACTTTATTTATAGACTATTTGCTTTATTTAATGAAGATTTTCTAATAGATGAGGTGTCAGTAAATATTGATTTTAGTATAGGCATTAGTCAGGCGCCAAAAGATAGTGAAAACATGGACCAACTAATTATGAATGCTGATATGGCTCTCTATGAAGTAAAAGAACATGGTAAGAATAATTTTGCCTATTTTACAGATGCAATTAATAAAAAACTAAAAAGTACAATAGAATTAAAAAGTATTTTAGAAGAAGCTATTACTAATGATGGCTTTAAGATGGTTTATCAACCTCAAGTTGATATGAAAAGTGGAAGTGTTTATGCTTTTGAAGCACTGGTTAGGTTAAAGAATAATAAGGCAACCCCTGATCAGTTTATTCCTGTAGCAGAAGATAATGGATTGATCATAAAAATTGGGCGATTAATTACTGAAAAAGTTATAAATGATATGTCAAATTGGATGAGTTCAGGAGTAGATTTAAAACCTACTTCAATTAATTTTTCTGTTGGGCAGATGCATGATCAAGGCTATAAAGAATTTCTAATGAAGACATTAAAAAAATACAATATAGAACCTAAATTAATTATTATTGAAATAACTGAAAATATTTTTATTGACAATCGTGTTTCAACAATAGAATTTTTAGAAGAACTGAAATCTGAGGGGATAAAAATTGCTGTAGATGATTTTGGTACAGGATTTTCTTCTTTAAGCTATTTGACTTTTTTACCGTTAGATATACTAAAGTTTGATCGTAGTTTATGCGTAAAATTTTTAGCATTAGAGAATATTGCGATAATGGATAGTTTAATTGATTTAGCTCATAGTCTAAAACTTAAAGTTGTCGCTGAAGGTATTGAAGAGTATGAGCAAGTGTTTCGACTTGTAAAAGGTAAGTGCGATATCATTCAGGGTTATTATTATGAAAAACCCTTAGAAGCAGATGATGCAAAACTAAAGACAAATCACATATACGAAGACGAACTGACAAATAGATACTAGCTTTAAAATAGCAATAGAAATATTGCTATTTTTTTGTGCAAAATAATTTTTAGAACAATAATATTCGGGTATGTATGTAAACGGGTGTCTATTAAAGGAGGAGTATTATGAATAAAGTAAGAGCGCTGAATGAAGAAGTGATTCGACAGCTATTAGATATGAAAACTGTTATTGAAAAAGTTGAAGAGGCTTACACAATGAAAGAAAAATTCCAGGGAGAATTATTTCCAATGATTTTTCATGAGTTTGAGTCTGGTGTTTCAGATATGGATATAAAATCTGGACATATTGAAGGCGCTGATATATTTGGATTAAAACTGGTTTCATGGTTTAGTAAGAATACTGAAAAGAATCTGCCAGCATTAATTGGAACAGTTCTGGTATTTGATAGTAGGACAGGAGAGCCTAAGGGAATTCTTGATGGAGAATATATTACGAGTATGCGAACGGGTGCTGCAGGAGCTATCGGGGCAAAGTATTTAGCAAGGAAAAGTTCTAAAACTTTATTAATGGTTGGTACAGGACACCAAGCACCTTACCAAATAGCGGCAACTTTGATGGTTATGCCAAATATCGAGAAGGTTTATCTATATAATCCCAGATCTTATGATCGTGGAAAAGCATTTAGAGAAGGCTTATCAGATCATCTAGTTGAGAAATTCTTAAAGCCATATCAAGATAATCCTAAGGTATATGAATCATATAAAGAAAAATTCAATGTCAGTTTTGAAGCTGTTGAATCAATTGAGGAAGCAACTAAAAATTCTGATATTATAATTACTGCAACACCATCTAGAGAACCAATAATAAAAAAAGAATGGGTACAACCTGGTACACACTTCAGTTGCATTGGTGCAGATTTATCTGGTAAACAGGAAATTGATGAAGAAATATTTAAAGCGTGTGTATTATTTACAGATGATATCAAACAAAGTATGAATGTTGGAGAAGCAGAAACTGCTATCAAAAATAAATTAATTTATAAAGAGGATTATAGTGGTGAAATTGGTTCAGTCATTCTTGATTTTGCTAAGGGGCGAGAGCAGGATAGTGATATTACAGTTTTTGATAGCACAGGTATAGCGTTACAAGATTTAATAACAGCTAATTATGCTTTGGAAGTTGCTAAAGAGAAAAATATTGGTACGTTATTTAGTTTATAAGGAGATGATTTTATGCAAATGGAAAGTTTTGATGTTGAGCATTGGATGGATTTGTATGAAACAAAATGTAAGTATAATTTAGCTGAAACCTGTGTAGACTCTATTTCTTTAGAGCAATTAATAAATCTAACGAATCCAAAGGAGAATATAAAAGAAAACCTTGCGAATATGCGTTTAAGTTATGGTGAAATTCCTGGTAGAATAGAGTTTCGAAGAGGGGTTGCTTCTCTATATAGAGAGGTTTCAGTAGAAAATATTCTTACAACAAATGGCGCAATTGGAGGGAATTTTCTAGCACTTTATACACTTGTGGAACCGGGAGATGAAGTTGTAGCCATTGTACCGACATATCAACAGCATTATAGTATTCCAAAGTCCTTAGGGGCAACAGTTAAGAAATTGACTTTAGAAAAAGCAGATGATTACTTACCAAATATTAAGGTTTTAGAAACATTAGTTAATGATCAAACAAAAGTCATCTGCATAAATTCCCCTAACAATCCTACGGGTCAAGTGATTGATGAAGACTTAATGAATGCAATAGTTAAAATTGCTAAAACGCATAATGCATATATTCTTTGTGATGAAGTCTATCGACACTTGACACAAGAAGATATTTATATGCCATCAATAGTAGACCTTTATGATAAAGGTATTAGTACTGGAAGTATGTCGAAAGTGTTCTCTATGGCTGGTTTAAGATTAGGTTGGATCGTTGCACCTAATGATATTATAGAAAAGGCCTATAACATAAGGCATTATAACATGATAAGTTGTGGAATGATTGATGAGTACATTGGTAGTATTGCACTCAAATATAAAGACAAATTATTAGATAGAAACAAGAAAATTATTCGAGAAAATTTGGAAATTTTAGACGATTTTATAAGGAATGAAAGACACTTGAGTTATATCAAACCAGTTGCTGGTACAACAGCTTTAATAAACTATGACATGCCAATCCAATCAACAGAGTTATGTACGGATATGATGGAAACAGAAGGATTAATGTTAGTACCTGGCGATTGCTTTCAAATGAATCATTCTATGCGCATTGGTTATGCTTTTAATCCTAAAGACTTAAAAGAAGGGTTAGATGTTTTAAAAAGATACTTAAGAAAATATGATTAGCATTTTTTGAGGTGAATATTATGGGTAAAGTAAAAGCAGAAAAAATTAAAGAATTTTTTAAGAATTTAGACAGACGCGTTTTCATGGAGACGCAACTAGACTATGCAGACGAAGACCGTCCATTGAGTATAGGACAGGGACAAACAATTTCTCAACCTTCTTTAGTTTTAGAAATGACATTATTATTAGAGTTGACTTCTGATTCAAAGGTTTTAGAAGTTGGTACAGGTTCAGGCTATCAGACAGCATTTCTGGCTGAATTTGCAGAAGAAGTTTATACCATTGAACGTATTGAAGCTTTGTATAATACTTGTATTAAACGGTATGAGAATCTAGCCTATGATAATGTTCATTTTGTTCAGGGGGATGGGAGCAAGGGTTTAGAAGAATATGCACCTTATGATAGAATTATCGTAACAGCTGCTAGCCCTAGAAATCCTGAGATCTTATTAGAACAGTTAAAAAAAGGTGGAAGACTAGTGGTTCCTATAGGTTCTGGTACAATCCAAGAGTTATGTGTATTTGAGAAGGATACATCAGGTGAGGTGACTAAGAATTTTATCGAGTACGTACAATTTGTACCATTAGTTTCTGAAGATCAATAAATTTTAATATGAAAATTTTTAAAAAGTATTGAAAATGGTGATTAGAATTATTAAAAATCGTAGGTTTAGGGCCGGCGTAACTTAAATGCACTAAGTTTCAAGAGAGGCAAAAGGTTTCTTATTCCTAGTTAAATCAAATGGTTATATGTGATCAAATAGCTCTTTAAAGGAGGAATATTAGTGGCATGGATTGATGAAATCAACGTAGAAGACGCAGATGGAAAGTTGAAAGATGTATATGATCGTATTTTAAGAAGAACAGACAATGTAGCAAATATTTTAAAAGTGCATAGTTTGAATCCAAGTGTATTAGAAGCCCACTTAGAGTTATATGAGAGGATTATGTTTGGCAACTCAAATCTTTCTCGTGGACAAAGAGAAATGATTGCAGTAGTTGTTTCTTCAGCAAATGCTTGTGATTACTGAGAAAACCATCACGGAGAGTCTCTTCGTATGATTACAGAAGAAAGCATAATGGATCAAGTAAAAAAAGATTATAAAACTGCTGATATTACTATAGCTGAAAAGCTAATGCTTTATTATGCAGAAAAATTGACAAAAAACTCATACTTAGTTCGGAAAAGTGACTTAGAAAAATTAAGAAGTGTTGGTTTTTCTGATAGAGATATTTTTGATATCAATCAAGTGTGTGCTTATTTTAATTATGTCAATCGTATCGCTGATGGTTTAGGAGTGGTTTTAGAGGATTAAAAAAATAAGAGACAAATTATTAAAATTGATTGAGTACTTAGCGTAAGTTTCTAAAATAAGTAGAAGAAAGGTAAATAATGGGAAAAAATGAAAATTTGGTTATAGTATGGACAAGTGGAGACATAGAAGTAGCAGAAAATATGGTTTATATGTATACCCTTAATGCAAAGAAGCACAACTGGTGGAAAGAAATTGTATTTATTATCACTCTTAGCTCAAGAAAACTCCATCCAAATCTATGATTTGGGTGGTGATGAATTGAGTTCTTTCTTTGGATATTAGAAATAAAAATTAAAAAAATAACTTCCTATTCGAATATTTGTTTGATATAATGAACATACAATCTGTAAAGAAGGTGAAAAATAATGAAATTATCACAGAAGGTATATATTAGTTTAAGTCATCGGCAGAAAAAAGTAATAGACGAACTGATTTGGCATACAACTAAACTCTATAATATTTCTAACTTTAATATGCGAGAAAATGGTTATATTCCTTATGCTGAAAATGATAAAATTGCTAAATTTAATTGGCACTGTGAGTATTTACATGCCCATAACAGACAACAACTATTAAGAAAACTTGATAAAGATTGGATGAGTTATTTTAAGGGGATTAAAGACTACAATAAAAATCCAAAAAAATACACCGGCAAACCAAATAAAC
>DATFJG010000102.1:0-6264 GCA_035269305.1 Clostridia bacterium | reverse complement strand
CCTCGCCCCCGTAGTTTAGATTTTTTTATTTCATCTACAACATCCATTCTAGAGGCATTTAGTGCTTTTTTAAACAGGGGATAGTCATACTTTTCTTTAAATTCTGATAAGATACTTTTTAAGTAAATCTTTTCTTTCATTTCTATGCCTCCTTTCGGTAATCTTCCAAAATCTCTAAAAGTTTTTCTTTTGTTAACTCTCCATGGACTTCGTCATTTATTGTAATTACAGGCGCTTTATTGCACTGACCTAAACACTCTACATATTCTAGTGCAAATTTTCCATCTGCTGAAATATTGTTATCTATATTTAAGTATTTTATTAACTCTTTTGAGAGATCTAAACTGCCATTCATACTACACGTAATTGACTTGCAAACCCTAATAATATACTCTGGTTGAGGTTCTAAATAAAACCGACTATAAAAAGAAATAATTCCATACAGTTCAGTTGAAGAAATATCTTTTACTCTAGCAATCCTATGAATGTCCTCTTCAGGAATATAACCATTAGAATCTTGTACTTTTTGCAATTCATTTAGTAATATATTCATACATTCGCCTCCTCTCATCTAAATAGACTCACATGTGATGCACTTATATATATACCCACTTTGTTAAAATTTAAACATATCAATGAAATCTCTTTTATGCTAACAAAAAAGTACTAATTAGAATTTTTCATTCTAGAATTAGTACTTATACTAAAATTTAACTATTATCAGGTCTAAGGATTTAAAATGGCATATTATCCTTTCAATTTAACATCTTTGATCTGAAGCTCTTTAATATCTTATTGTGATTTATTCCCCACGCAAAATTTTATCCATTACTTTACCTTTTGCCAGTTCATCAACTAGTTTATCTAAATATCTTACCTTCTTAGTTAATGTGGTTTCTATTGCTTCTACTCGATAACCACAAATAACCCCCGTGATCATACTGGCATTTGGATTTAAACTTGCTTTTTCAAAGAACTCTTTGAATGTTACTTCTGAATTAATAAGCTCTTCAAGTTTTTTCTCATTATATCCTGTTAACCATTGAATTACCTGATGCAGTTCTTCTTTTGTTCTGTTTTTCTTTTCGATTTTCTTTACATAATGTGGATAAACTGAAGCAAATGTCAAGTTTGCTATTCGCTTGTCGTGTTCTGTTGTCGTAGTCATAAATGAATCTCCTTTTTTATTATAATTTTTTTCTATGTAAAAATTATAACAGTAACTATCACGGGAGTTATTACTAGAAATAAAAATAGTATAGCTAGTCGTCTTTCCCCTTTTACAAAAAATCGTATACTCGTTAGCAGAAGAATAAAAAGTACAAAACTAAACATTACTGGTAAATTATGTAATCTGATATCCAGAATCATGGCATCGATATACTCTGCAAAACTTTCACAACTTTTGGGGTTCTTCCAAGTGCCACATGGCCTACCAAATATTGCATCTAGTATAGGAATAACCAAAGATAACAAATAAATTCTCCAGGATCCTAGAAACTTTTTCATAATTAAACCACCACCTTTTGATTAGAGCCCTTAGACATGTTATATATAATAGTTTTATCTAATAATACTTTTCTATTAAGAAACTTCAAAATCTGTTGATTGATTATTTGATTTCACGAGTAAATCCTTGGTTTTCAAAATTAATAAAAAAGCAATAAAATAAGAAATTGCAGTTATAGGAAAGGTTAAACTGAAACTTATCAAATCAACAAAAGTCCCAATAATGAGTGGACCTACGATGGCTGCTAAAGATGCGGAAAAAAAGTAAAAGCCAGTATATGTTCCAATATTTCCTTCTGACGCTCTTTCTATAAGCATAGGATAAGAGTTAATATTCGTAAGTGCCCAGAAAAAGCCACCCAAAAACATCATACCCATCATAACTACTTGGTTGAACTGAAAAATCGTGCCTAGCGTTCCAAGAAGAGCAAAGACAACTACATCTCCAACTAATCCAATTAATATTGTTCTTTTTTTTCCTAAGTAGCTGCCAATATAACCAGCAGGTATAGCCGAAATAATAAAAGATAATGCAAAAAAACTTAAAATAAAAGATGCATCGGAAACATCTAGACCTAAAAAATGAACACAATAATTACTAAAAGTAGCTTCTAAGCCTTGATAACCGATAAACCAAAAAAATATTGCAAATAAAATATAAGCTGTTGTTGAATCTTTATTTTTCTTAATCCTTTGAATAGATTTAAATAGTCTTACAGATACTTCTTCCCTTGCTTCAGCATCATTTGGTTCTTTTATAAATTTTACTAATAATAATAAAGAAAGAAATATAAGTGCTGCTGTTAAAACAAAAGGTAAATTTCTATTCATACGATATAAAAAAGAACCGCCCATTAGAACAAGAAACGTACCAAAACCACCCATAAAATTAATGATTCCATTTGCTTTACTTCTTAGTGCTACTGGTGTAACATCTGGCATGAGAGCAACTGTAGGGGCTCTGAAAATAGCCATTGATAAATTCAAGATAAATATAATGAACATTATATTTAAAAAGCTAGTATAATTTGGTAATAAAATAAGGGCTACGGCAGATAATGGCATACCAATCATCAAAAAAGGCATTCTTTTACCAAAACGGGTTTGTGTTCTATCACTTAAAGATGCTATAAATGGTATCATAAATACTGCTAATATATTATCTAACGTCATAATCGCATTAATTTGAAACTGACTATCTAAAAAATCTCTTAGAAAAATTGGTACATAAATATTATAGATTGGCCATACAAGAAAAATTGAAAATGTCCCCAAGCCTAACAGAAAAGTTTTTTTTACGTTAAGTTTCATGACAATCTCCTTTTTCAATTCAAATTTCTTAATTTCATTCGTTTAACTTCAATAATTAGCAACCGACTAAACACTATTTCAATAAAAATCATTACAGCACTTAGGACTGATGCTTGATACATATTTCCTATTATGAGAGCTATAATTGGTACAATAACTGACATGATTTTGTAACTTATTGATTGATACAACCATCCATAGGGTAATAGATGGGCTCCAAAAATCATTGCTAATATCATAACCATTTTTTCAGGTACAGCAGCGTAAATCCACATGGCTATTAACAAGTAAATCATTTGATTCATAGAAAATAGCATCCCTAGATTATTTAATGGATTTTCTTTATTACTAAATTCAACCTTAATTAATTTTGAAATAATAAATGCTATTGGTAATAATAATGCAGTTGCAAAAAATGTATATAGATTTTTTGTTAGTATTGGTATTGAAGTCATATGAATGAAAGTTATCATTGACCAAATGATTATTGACGTTAAGATGAAATGTAATCCTTTTTTTTGCTCTTCGGAGCAATTAAATCTTAACTCATCTAAATAGCATTTTTTATCCTTCATATTCATCAAATCTTTTAAAATATCTAATTGTTTCTTCTAAGTCTTCTTCATTTTCAAAAATATTCATTACTTTACCTATTTCAATTGCAAAATCTACATAACCACTAGCTTTAGCCGTGATAATATTTTTATCTACTACTACATTTTTATTTTTAAAGTATTCTTTTTCAAATAATTTATACTCATCAATTGGTAAAGTCGTCGTATAATTCTTCCCTTTTAACACACCAGATCTTGCTAAATGAATTGGAGCAGAACAAATTGCAGCAATCGGAATGGTCTTTTTATTCAAATCTTTTAGTAGTTTGTAAAATTTAGTGCATTTTAATTTTTTAGGGTTACCACCAGGAATAATAAAAACATCTACATCATTGATATCAATTTCATCGATAGTCATATGAGGTAATGTTATAAACTCTTCGAAGGATGAAACTTTTTCATTGGTAAGTCCAACTGTCACTATTTCGCCTTTCGTTTTCATAAAATAGCTAGCAATAATAACTTCAAATTGTACAAAATCATCGTAAATCAGTATATAGGTTTTCATAATTTTCTCTCCCTTAGCTCACTAAAACACATCACCTTCATGTACTTTACTAACTAATATTGTATCATCTAGTTTTCTATTTGAGAATACTATTTTACAATATCTAATTGATTCATTAGAATCGATAAGATTTTTTTATGAAAAACTTCCACTTCTTAACCTATCGATTCTAATCGAATCATTCTTATTCTAATTAATTTTTATACTTTTTGCACTAGATATTGCAAACATAACGGAAATAATAGATAAAATTAAGAGAATAAGTAAAGCTATAACAAAAAATATTTGTGAAGAAGTGCCACCAAGTAAAAATCTATTTGCTTCTAAAATATAAGTTACTGGATTCACCCAGGAAACCATGATAAGCCATTTAGCTTCTATTAACTCTCTAGGCAAAAAAGTCGTACTTAAAAATAAAAGCGGAAAAACTGCATTTGTTACAACTGAAGCACTTTGATGGTTCCCTGTACGTACTTGTATCCCTGCAGAAAAACCACATAAAGTGATCGACCAAAGTAAAGACAAGAGTAAAACGCCTAAAACTGATATTATCCCAAATTGGAAAGGTAAGCCAAAAATAGTGCCTATTATGATTAGAATCACAGTAAAAAATAACGATGATAAACTGTCAGCAATTATTGGTGCAAAAACAAGAATCCATCTTGGTGCTGGACTATAAAATAGTCGTTTAAAATATCCTGAAGACATATCTAAGCTCAGGGTTTGACCTGCACCAGAGGCTGAACCCATAGATAAAGATATAATTGTTATAGGAAAAATGAAGGCTAAGTATCCATTCTCTCCGAAAACTTCTAAATTACCTATTCCACCAATGCCAGCATTATAAACAAGCAGGAAAAACAAACTCATCATGAATCCCATTAATGGTGCCGCTGGTTCTTTAATTAACTTTTTAATTGCTCTACTAATTAATAATCTACTTGCTATTTTCATAGATATACGCCTCCTTAAGATTTAGCTGCTTAATGTAATCTAAATATTGTTCTTCTACAGAAATATTAGCTGAATCCTTTAGACTTTCTTTAAATGCCTCAACGCTTCCAGAATAATGAATTTCTCCATTAATGAGTAATGCCATTTCATTTGCATATTTATCAACTTCATCTAAATATTGAGTGGTTAAAAAAATCGTAATACCATCTTTCTGGTTTAGTTCAGTAATAATTTGCCAAAAATTTTCCCTAACTAGAGGATCCATACCTACAGTTGGTTCGTCAAGAAAAAGAATCTTAGGTTCATGTACTAATGCTAAAGCACAATGCAACCTACGCTTATTGCCCCCTGACAATTCATTAACTTTTTTATTCTTTTCTTTTACAAGTTTAAAGATTTTAATTAGTTCACTAGTTCGCTTTTCTGATGCTTCTTTAGATAAACTAAATAATCTCCCTTGAAATTTTAAATGATTTTCTAAGGTTTCTGTTGGATCTAATTGGTTTTCTTGAGATACTACACCAATATATTTGTGAATCTCAAAAAAATCGTTTTGATTATTCTTGTTACCAATAGTGAACTCCCCTGAATCTTTTGCTATAAGAGACGTTAGAATCCTTACTAGGGTTGTTTTTCCTGCCCCATTGGGTCCAATTAACGCAAAAAAATCTCCTTTCTTAATCATTAAATCTATACCCTTCAGTACCTTTTCTCCTTTAGGATAAGCTTTTACTAAACTACTTACTTTTACTTCCATATTCATATTTAAATCTCCTCCTTATAAATAATATGTCTCATAAATACAAATATAAATCCTCCTCTAAGAGGAGAGTCAAGAAAATTTTTCAAAAAATATTTTTACAATAAAAAATGATGCATTTTTTTAATTAATGCATCAAGTATACTTTATTTATCAACTTGTCTAAAGAAAACTCCATCAAAGCCACGCATTGGGTGGAGATGAATTTAGACGGTTTTTATTTACAAAACCTTTGTTCTCCGAACGAACTTGCGTTGCGATATTCTTAACAAGATAAAAATTTTAAAGTGTCTTCTCAAATAAAAGGAATCCACCTCTTGTTAAACGACAATTGAATATATGGCGTTTCAAACAGTAGTCTTTGTTTGAGCAAAATATTCAAAGCACTTACTTCTAAATGTATTCCGAAACCAACTATTTGGTGATGGACAAGGTGAATTGCGTAGCAAGAGAAAGTACCCTAGGGTATAATGGGTATGTGAACTACCCCTAGTGTATAAGGGTTGCCTAAGTTTCTTAGGTGCAAAACTTAATTACCAAACTACACTTAAATCAAGCTAGTACTATACAGTTCCAACGTATACGAAGTCTTGAAAAAGAAGCACCAT
>DATFJG010000101.1:0-8623 GCA_035269305.1 Clostridia bacterium | reverse complement strand
CACTGAAAACAGTGAAGAGACAGCAAGTGCCATAACTGAAATCGCAAGTTCTATGAATGAACAGTCTTCAGCAGCAAATCAGATTCAAGGAGCGGTGGAAGAACTGGATCAAGTAACCCAACAAAATGCATCAATGGTTGAAGAGATTGCTAGTTCAAGTGAAGCCCTTAACAGTGAAGCGCAAACATTAGCGGATATTGTTAATGAGTTTAGATTAGAAAATATTAATAAGCGTTTTTCAAGACAAAATAAAAACCAACAGATGAATTCTGGGAGACCAAATGGGCATCAATCGATGAATAAGAAATCGAAAAATGTAAATTCAGATGAAGAAATGGCTAATGGGTTTTACTCAGATGATTTTGAAACTTTTTAATAAATAAACAGTAAAAAAGCCAGTTACAAGAAAAATACTACCTTGTAATTGGCTTAATTTTAACGACTCTGATTAGGTTTAAGTAACATTAGTAAACAGCAAGGCCAGGTGTAATTTACTTCATGATTTCGACTAATATGTGATAGACAAAGCGGTAAATACCTTGAAGAATATTTTTAAGAAAACTGAGTTTAACTTTTATTAATAAAGGAGTAATCATGAAAACTTTTAATATTGACTTAATAACAATTGAATCAGTAATCCAAGAACTAATAGATGATTCAGAAATGGTATATGGTTTTATTTCTGATAAACTACCGGAGCTAGAAAACCAAGCAGAAAAAGCTATTTATGAATCAAGACAACTATTGAAAAAATTTCAAAATTCTGAGATAGATGAAGAAAATTCATTTATAAATCTAATAAATAATTTAGACCGTGAAATGGAAGATATATATAATGATTTGATTAATCAAAAAGATATCGAAGCCTTACTCAATCAAATCACATCAGATCATGAAGAAAAAACAAATTTTAATACATTGCTAAGGTTAATTGATGATCTAACAAAGGTTTTTAGTAGCTTAGAGCAATTATCTATTAATGCAATTATTTTTTCCTCTAGGTTAGAGCATGGAGAGGCATTTCGAGTAATTTCTCAGGAGATTAATCAATTATCAAAAAAAGTAAAAGATGATTATGACATCTTTGAAGAGAATATAATAGTTCTCAGAAATTGGAATAAGGATTTTACAGGTCAATTAGAGATATTAACGGAAATTGAAAATGAGATATTCGAACAATACAATGAGTCTTTAATTAAAGCTATTAAAGACATTATTGAATCATTAGAAGGTATTTCCATGTTAATTAAAGATTTTATCGGTCAAGTGGAAAAGTCATTAGAGCCCATTCAAAACATTATAATAGAGTTACAAGGCCAGGATTTAATTCGTCAGAATATGGAGAATCTCACAGAAATCATATTTACTTTAGGAGAGTCTATAGAAAAGATTAATAATGAAGATTTAGAAATGACAGAAGCTTTAAACACGATACAGTTCATAATTGATGTTGGAAAACTTTCTAAGAATTTAGTGTACAATATTGATGAACAATTTGCAGTTTCTATTAATAATATTCTTGATGAAGCTTTACATATGGATGAAATTTTAGAAGTCATTAATAATGAGGGTAACACATTGTGGGATTATATGGTGAATGGTATTCAAATAGGTACTAATATTTCTTCAAGTATTGATAAAAGAAATGCTAATGTAATTAATGAAGTCACTCAGTTTGAGAAAAAAATGAATCAAATTATCGATGGCTATTATGAACTAGATGCATGTGATGATATATTAGAAGAATATTTATGTGAAATCAAAAATAATTTTGGAAGTATCAGTTTAATGGCTAATAGATTTAATCGAATTAAAGTGTTAGCTAAAATTGAATATGCACGCCTTGATCGAAATGATAATGCCCATATTACAAATATAGAAAAAATTATTGATGTTTTTATTGATTTTACAAAGGAAAACCAAGAGGTCTTCAATGAGATTGAAGAAACATTAGTAAAGGATATTCATGAATTTGGAATTTTTAGAGAAAAAATTACTGAGGATTTAAGTATGGCTTCAAAGACAATAAAAAATTCAAAAGAGGAGTTACAAACCATCAAAAATGCTGTTAAAGATATCATTGCTCAACTGATAGCTATTACTAAATCCCTCTATGAAGATATCCATTATATCATTAATGAGTTTAAGACTTTTGGTGATATGTCAAGTAATATTAACGGAATTCAAAATATTCTTGATCAATTGATCATGGAAGCAATCACCATAAAAGAAGACCTACTTAATAAATATAACTTGGAGGCTTGGCAAAGTACAAATGATTACTATGAAGCCATTGAAGTAAAATTTACAAGTTATATTGAAAGAAAAACTGCCAATGAAACTTTTGCTTCAGACCATATGGATACAGGATCTGAAGGCGGCGAACTAACATTATTTTAATTAAAGTATAGAAGGGAAATTATATGACTGACCATGAACGTTATGACACAAAAATTCCATTAGAAACTCAGAAAAAATGGAAAAACATTTTAGATTTAATTGTTAAAAACTATGATAGTTTTGATGCGGTTATTACAAGATATAATGAACCTTTTCTTGAAATCTTTAAAACGAATAACTCGGCGAAAGGATTATTTAAAGAAGGTTCGATTTTTAAAGCATCAGAGTTAATCTGTGGTCAAGTGATAGAAACCCTTGACGTATTTAAGAGCAGTAATGCCTCTGAACATGAATTACTGAAAAATTGTAAAGAAGTGCAATCGGGCTATATTACTTATTTAGGGTTACCTCTGAAATGGCCTAGTGGAAAAATATTTGGGACCCTCTCTATACATGATAAGGAAAATCGCAATTCTACTAAAGAAATACACCGAATTTTAGAAGAAATGAAAGTATTAATAGAAGCACATCTTGAAATAATAATAAAAGATAAGAAAATACAAGAAAATGAAGCATTATTCAAAGGAAAAGAAAAGAAATACGAAAACTTAATAAATGAAGCGCCTATTGGTATTTTTGAGACAACGACAGATGGCAGAATTATTTCTATTAATAAAAGCATGGCTTATATTTTAGACTTTGATAATAAAGAGGATGTTCTAAAATGTTATAAGGATTTAAATAAAGACCTATATGTCAACCCTTCTCGTAGGCAGGAATTTATTAAAGCATTAAGTATAGATGATGAAGTGAATAATTTTGAATGCCAGTTCATAGGTAAGAATAAAAAAAGTATTTGGATTAGCATGAATGCAAAAAAGAAAAAACTGAATAAGTCAGGTGGTTTTCTAATTCAAGGATTTGTCTTCGATATTACTAATAGGAAAATGAAAGATAAAGAATTAAGTGAGCAAAAAAATGACCTTATTAAAGCATACGAACAGTTAACTACATACAATGAAGAAATATTAGCTATGAATGAAGAGTTAGAAGAATCCCTTGAGCAAATAAGTTCTCTAAACAATAGATATATAAATATGATCGAACTTGTTTCTAAAACAAAAGAACGAAATATACTTAATAACTCAGACTTCTTCAATGATTTATTAGTCAGGGCTATTGAAATTATACCTGAAGCAGACTATGGAAAGATTGGTATAATAAATGATCAGAATCAATTTGAGTTTATTGATACGATAGGACATGATATAAAAATATTGAAAAAATTTAAGTTTGATAAAGATATACTATTAAATAAAAATAATTCTTGGGTAACTCACACGGAAAGCTATTTTTTTGATATTAATCAAATTCCATTGGATGAAAAGAATGTATTGAAAGCTTTTAAACCAATTAAAGAATCCTTGTATATTAATATTTTAGTTGAAGGGGAGATGGTTGGTCGTATTGGTTTTGATATTAAAGAAGGCAGTGATAAAAAATTTAGTGATACAACAAGAAAGGTCCTAGAATCCTTTGCAACATTGGCGTCTTCTTTTTTTGCATTTAAAAGATTTGATGATCTACAAAACAACTTCACTAAAGAAATTATCACATCAATTATAAAAATTATGGAAATGTATGATCTTTATACTAAGGGGCATTCAGAAAGTGTTGCCACAATTGCTTCTGCTATTGCTAAAGAAATGCATCTGTCAAAAAAATCAATTCAAGATGCTTATTGGGCAGGACTTGTACATGATATTGGCAAACTATTAATTCCATTAAGTATTTTGAATAAAGAAGATCAATTAACAGATAAAGAATATGAGTTGATAAAAAAACACACTATTTGGGGAAATAAGGCTCTTAGTCATTCAAAATTATTGAAACCTATTGGGGAATACATACTTTATCATCATGAAAGATGGGATGGTACAGGTTATCCAAAAGGACTTAAAGGAAATGAAATTCCTCTAATTTCTCAAATTATTGGACTCGCCGATGCATGGGATGCAATGTTAACTAAAAGAGCATATCGAGAATCATTAAGTATAGATGAAGCTTTCGCAGAAATAAAACGGAACAATGGCACACAATTTTCACCAAAAGTTGCAGAAGTATTTATAAAGATTATTGAGAAAGACAGAATAAAAAAATTAACAGAGGATGTTTTAAATAATGAACTTGTAACATCTGAAACAGAAGTATCATTACTGAAAGAGGAGCTTAATCACGAAATTCTTTTTGAGGAGTTTAATGATGGTATAGTTATTCTTGATGATCATTTCAATATTATTCGTGTAAATAATTATTTTTCCAATATGTTTGGTTATAGTAAAGAAAAAATTATAGGATCCAGTATCAAGCGGATTGTACCAAAGGAAAAAATAAATGAAACCGAAAAATTTCTCAACCTCTTAAAACATAATGAAAAGATCTATGCAAAAACAACTCGACAGAAATCAAATAGAGAATTGATTAGAGTTTCTATTCAAGGCTTTCCAATTTCTTTAAATAATAATCATATGGGATATTATCTAATTTATAGAGATGTTACAGAATTAGAAGAAGTAAAAATGCAATACAAAGCTATTGAGGATAGGTATAAGATACTATTTGATAATGAAGATGTACCAATGCTAATAATTGACCCAGAAAGTGGTCAAATTATTGATGCCAACCTTGCTGCTGAGAAATTTTATGGTTGGAGAAAAGATGAGCTTAGAGTAAAGAATATTTCAGATATTAATACATTAAGTAAAGAAGAAATAAGAAGTGAAATGTTAAAAGCAAAATCTAAGAATAGAAAAAGATTTATATTTAATCATAAAATTGCTTCGGGGCACATAAAGACAGTCCAAGTTTATAGTCATCCAATAAAATTTGGTGAAAGAGATTATCTGTATTCGATAATTCATGCTCACGAGTGATTATGGTAGAATTTAAAGTGTGAAAGGCAGCTATTGTATACTAAATCTAAATTTTACCACAATGGGATTTTTAACAGTTAAAGAAAAGATGGCTTTAGTGGCTTAAGCATATTGATGATGCAAAAAAATCTTGGAACTGGCTACTATATTTTGAACCTATGACAATATAATTATTGCTAGTTCTATTCATAATGTTGTTAGATGGCACTATGAAAATTGGGATGGTACAGGATAACCAGAAGGTTTACTAAGAAATGAGATTCCTTATGAAGCTAGAATTGTAATTATTATTGATGTATTTGAAGCCTTAACCCACCAATGATCCTATAAGGAAGCATGGTCTTTTGAAAAGGCAATAGATTTTATTGCTTCTCAAAATGGTATAAAATTTGATCCAGAAGTAACTAAGGTTTTTTTAAAAAATAGTAGAGAAATTTATAGTATATTTAAAAAGTATCCCAATAGAAGTTATTCTAATGAAAAAAAGAAGGATAAAAGCTTTTCAATTATAATTTGCTTTTATAAAACAACGGATTGAAAAAAGCAAATAAGAATTAGTAATAACTGGAGGAGTATAAGGAGCATGTTAAAGATTATGATTTAAGCGCTTTCAAATAGGTATATTTATATATAGGAAGGTCTATTAATCAATGCTTTTCATAAATTATTCATTCAAGGTAAGTTTTGAATTGATAGATTTAAGAGCAACTGGTCAGTTGCTAGATATTACAAAAAAGAGCCAAAAGGCAACTACTTTAGTGGTGGGAGTTTCAGTAATTAATGAAAGGAGCTTAATATGAGTCCTATTGTTTTTTTAAGAGCAGAAGAAAAACTAAAAAAAGTGAAAATTACGGATGCTAGAAAACCTAATTTAACTATTGAGTTTTTAGATAAATGGCAAGAGATATGTAATATTACTTCGAAATTAATTGGTGTTACTGCTGTTTTAATCATGAAAATTACACCTGATACTATGGAGGTCCTTGTTAGAAATGAAAGTGAAGAAAATCCATATAGTGTTGGTGATAAGGACTATTTAGGTCATGGACTTTATTGCGAAACAGTTATTGGTAAAAATGAGAGACTTTTTGTTAAAAATGCTTTAAAAAATGAAGCCTGGCAAAACAATCCGGATCTTGCCTTAAATATGATTTCTTATTATGGATTACCTATTAACTGGCCAGATGGAAAGGCCTTTGGTACCATATGTATTTTGGATGATTCAGAAATTAAGTTGGATAAAAACCAGATGGACTTGCTTGAATCGTATAAAACTCTAATCGAGGCAGATCTGGTTTTTTTAATAAATCAAAAAAAATTAAACACTCTTATTAATATTAACATGGACTTAATTTGTATTATTGATAAAAAGGGAGAGTTTATTGAATTTAACAGTGGATTGCAAAAAACATTAAACTATAGTCTGGAGGATTTAAAAGGAAAGACTTTTTTCGACTTTATTCATCCTGAAGATTGTAAAAATATTAGAGAAATAATTAAAGCATTAAAAAATGATAAAGAAATCAATAGTTATATGAGTAGATTAAAGGATAAAACGGGAAAATACTATTTTGTAGAATGGCATTTTAAGTTAGAGGAACAACATATTTATATGACTGGGCGGGACATAACAGAGAGAATTTTACAGAAGAAAAAGATTGAAAATCAAAAGAAGAGACTTGATTGGATCATTGAAGGAATTGATGCAGGTACTTGGGAGTGGGATATTCAGACTGGTAAAACAGTATACAATGAACAATGGGCAATGCTCTTAGGGTATACATTAGATGAAATCTCTCCTACAACAATCGAAACTTGGAAAAAATATACACATCCTGATGATTTAGAAAGAGCCGAAAGGAATCTAAAAAAACACTTTAATAGAGAAAGTGATATTTATGATGAAGCCATTAGGATGCAACGTAAAGATGGTCACTGGATATGGATTAATGCCCGTGGAAAAGTAATCACTTGGACAAAGGATCATAAACCCTTAAAAATGCTGGGGATTCATGTGAATATTTCAAAGAAAAAAGAAAAAGAAAAAAAACTTAAGGAAACTCAAAAACTTTTAAAAAAATTAACGGACCAAGCACCAGGGGTTATTCATCAATTTAAGTTATCAACTGATGGTACCTTTAGTTTTCCTTATGTTTCAAAAGGAATATATGAAATATATGAGGTAAGGCCAGAAGAAATTCTTAGTGATGCGACAAAAACATTTATTGATAAAATTCATCCTGAGGATCTAAAAATGGTTATTCAATCAATTGAAACTTCAGCCGAAAACTTATCCCCTTGGAAAATTGAGTTTAGAGTGATTTTACCAAATCAAGGGTTAAAATGGGTAGAGGGGGATTCTTTACCTGAGAGGGAAAAAGACGGTAGTATTATATGGTATGGGAGTCTTAGGGACATCACTAGACAGAAAAAACAGCTTGAATTTCAAGAAACACTTGCTGAAATATCTTCAAGCTTATTACAGATTAATTCTTCTAATGTGGATCGAAGAATTAATGCTACTTTAAAAGAAATAGGAATTTTCTTTAATATAGATCGGAGCTATATTTTTCAACTCTCTGATGATAATAAATTCATTTCTAATACACATGAATGGTGTAAAAATGGTATAGAATCTCAAAAAGATGTATTGCAGCAGATGAAAGTTGATGTCTTTCCTTGGGGTATGCAAAGGTTAAGAAATAATCAGCTGGTTAACATTAGTGATGTAGAAAAAATGAGTCCAGAGAAAACAGTAGACAAAAATCTTTTTAATAGTTTAGCTTTAAAATCAATCGTTGCTGTGCCAATATTTATTGAAGATGAACTGTTTGGTTTTTTCGGTTTTGATGCTGTTGTAACGAAAAGAGAATTTTCAGAGGAAGATGTTCGATTGCTGAAGATATTTACTGATGTAATCACTAGTGCTTTTTCAAAGTACATTGATGATAATAGAATTCTCAAGCTCACATATAATGATAGTTTAACCGGTCTTTATAATAGAAGATTTTTTGAAAAAGAGTTAATGAGATTAGATACTCAGCGGCAGCTGCCTATTAGTATTGTTATAGCAGATATTAATGGATTAAAAATTATAAATGATTCATTAGGGCATGAAAAAGGTGATGAATTACTGATTAAAAGTGCAAAAATTTTAAAAAATATTATTCGAGAAGAAGATGTTTTAGCACGTCAAGGTGGCGATGAGTTTTCAATTTTACTTCCCCGTACAACTCAGAGTGAAGCCGAAAATATAATTAACCGAATTAAAAAGGTATCAAAAGTAACAAAAACTGATGAGTTAACTGTTTCTATGGCTTTAGGTTTAGCAACTAAAAGAGAAATAGAAG
>DATFJG010000100.1:0-6273 GCA_035269305.1 Clostridia bacterium | reverse complement strand
GAGTTCTCTACTAAAATTTCTAAAGCATGCAACTTATAATTATAAAATTCAAACCAGATAATTATCTAAAGGAAAATTATTATTTATTCTTGCATGTATTTAATAATATAGCGTGATTAACGCTTTTACAAGGTCCTGTTTAGGGCCTTTTTTTGTTTCAAAAAGTAATTTAATTTCTTATAATACAATAAGTTACTTGAAATTAGTTAGTATTTTGTATATAATTAGTAAACTAATAATATGTAATTATGGAGTACTATATGCTAATAAAACCAGGAAAATTATCAATTATGTTAGAGCTAAAGGAAATGATTAATTTGTTTAGACCTGCTTTCTCAAGACAAAAATCATTTGATAACTTTTCAAGAATTATGCTTGGCTTCATCCTTAGAGATGATATTATAGGTGTTACAGATTTTGTAAGAAGTGGATTTGATGATAATGAAAATCCTACTGCTATCTATCATAGATTTGATAGATTCTTTCGTTCTTCTAGTTTTGATTTAGATACATTAAGAGAAATCTGGTGTTCTTATCTTGCAAATGATTGTGATGATGTAATTGAAATTGATGGTCGTAGAGTTCTTATAGGAGATGGTGTTAAGCAAGGTAAGAGTGGTCGAAAGATGGCTGGAGTTAAAAGATATTCTCAAAGTTCTCAATCAATGGCAAAGCCCAATATGATATGGGGTCATCTCTTTGGTGCTATTGGGCTTTTAACAGGGTCTCCTTCTGGAAAGATGTTTTGTACTCCAATTAATTCTGATATTGAAGATGGCATTCATACTATAAAAATGTGGGATAATAAAGATTATAAAAAGAAATCTCATGTTGTACAAATGATAGATCAAGGGATAAATGTTTTAAAAACAACTAACCATAATTATTTTTATGCTCTAGATAGGTATTTCCTTTCTAGAGATGTAATAAATATGATTGATGAAATAAATGATGTGAGTAAAAGAGATAATAATTCAAAGAACACTATAGAAATAATAACTAAGTTAAGACGTAATGGGATTGGTTATGAAGAACCTCTTAAAGTAGAAGGTCCAAGGACGAGAGGTAGACCAAGACTTAAAGGATCTTCAATAAAACTATATGATTTATTTAAATCAGAAAAGAATAATTTCAAAGAAGAAGAAATATTTATATATGGGAAAAATCAGAAAGTTAGATATTTTGTAAAAGATTGTTTATGGGGATTAGGTTGTTATCGTAAGATGAGATTTGTTCTTGTTGAAATGAATGGACTTAAATCTATTCTATCATCAACAGATCTTACAGTTGATGCTAAAACAGTTATACAAGTATATAGCTCTAGATGGAAGTGTGAAGAAGGTTTTCTTAGAGCAAAACATGTAATTGGAAGTTTTAATTATAGGTTTTGGACCAAATCAATGCCAAAACTTAATCACTTCAGAAAGGCAGGTGATGGAGATCCTGTAGATTTAATAGATTGCCCAATAAAAAGGAAAAAAATAATAGCTGCTTATAGAGCAACTGAAGTATATACATTTCTGGGACAACTAGCTCAAGGTATGTTACAGCTTTTATCAATAAAAGCAAGAAAGCTAAATCTAAAAACTACTAAGTGGTTACGAACTTATAGAAGTGAAACAAACAGTGAACAAACCATGGCTTATGATATTAAAGAGATAATAAAAACGGGTTTCTATACCAGCAAAGATATTGGAAACCCATTAAAAATACTAAACAAGGCCCCGAAAGACTTTTTTTAGACATTTATTACATTAGGAATTGATTACCCCTTTTCATTGACACCGAAAAAGTAATTCAAAACCTATAATTTAAAGATATATTGCCCTTTTAAAACGCATAGGGTCAAGTATGTTGTATCCTAAAAAAAAGAAAAATCTTAAAATCAAGGAAAATAGCTTCAAATTTTAATGAAATGATGAATCTAATCAAATATTTGGAAAATTATAAATTTTGTGTATAATAAATCAAGATTTACTCTAAGTCACGGAGAATTCGTGACTCATGAGTTATATTATATATTCAAAATATTACTAAACATTATTATATCAATAAATTTTTTTTATAAATATTTTTTTCAATTATTCTTTATATATAAATTGATTATTGATATACTAAAACAAGTTAAGATTTAAAAATAAATATAAAATTTTCAATAACATAATAGGATAAATAATGAATATACTTGTATGCATAAAACAAGTTCCAAACACTGACAAAATTAAAATAGATAATGAGAAACATACTTTAATAAGAGAAGGTGTTGAATCAATAATTAACCCTTTTGATGCATATGCTCTTGAATTTGCAAATAGGATAAAAGATAATGATAAAAATACAAATATAACAGTAATTTCAATGGGGCCTGACCAAGCTAAAAAAGCTTTAACCTCTGCATTATCTCTAGGCGCTGATAATGCTTTTTTAATTTCAGATAAAAAATTTAGAGGTTCTGATACTTTAGCAACAAGTTATATTCTCTCACAAAGTATCAAACATCTAGAAAAAACTCATGGACAATTTGATTTGATACTATGTGGAAAGCAAGCTATAGATGGTGATACTGCTCAAGTAGGACCTGAAATTGCTGAGAATTTAAATTATCCTCAAATAACATATGTTAGAGAAATTGATGTTTTAAAAAACTCATTTAGAATAAAGAGGGAAACTGATGAAGGCTATCAAATCCTTGAAGTTCCCTTCAAGTGCCTAATGACAATAACAAAACCTTCGTTTGATTTAAGATTTCCATCTTTAAAAATGAAAATGAAAGCTAAAAAAACTATAATTGAAACTTTAGATTTATCACTCTTATCTAATATTGATACTAATTATATAGGATTAAAAGGCTCTCCAACAAAAGTAAAAAAGACTTATGTTAATGAAATAATAAAACAAAGCATTAGTATAAATGGATCACCAAAAGAAATA
Source organism: Clostridia bacterium (assembly GCA_035269305.1). Lineage (GTDB taxonomy): Bacteria > Bacillota > Clostridia > Peptostreptococcales > Acidaminobacteraceae > DATFJG01. The sequence continues at coordinate 3,342 of DATFJG010000100.1, read as the reverse complement.
GCAAATGAACTTTTTAAAATAATTGAGAAATAATATGACAAAAGACAAACAAGAAATGTGGGTTTTTATCGAATGTTTTAAAAATGGTAAACCTAAAAATATTGGACTAGAATTGCTAAATGAAGCAACTAAGATAACAAAAGAAAAAAACATCAGAGTTGTTGCAATAATACTAGGCAACAACATTATTGAAACAACAAAATATGTAATTTATGCAAAAGCAGAAAAAGTTATATATATTAACAATAAAAATTTAGAAATCTATAACACAGAAGCTTATGTTACCAACTTTTACAATTTAATTAAAAATTATAATCCACAAACCATATTAATTGGAGCAACCTCTATAGGTAGAGATATGGCGCCTCGTTTGTCAGCTAGATTAAAAACTGGATTAACTGCTGATTGTACTAAAATTGAGATTGAAGAACTTTCTGATAATATTATATGGACTAGACCTACTTTTGGGGGCAATTTAATGGCTCAAATAGTATGTTTAGAAAATAGACCACAAATGGGAACAATAAGAGCAGGCGTTTTTAAAAAAGCTGAATTAAATTTTTCTAATAAAGGCACAATTATTGAAGCTTTATATATATTAACTAATAATAAAATCAAATTAATTGAAGAATTTCTTGATAATGAAAATGAAGAAATTAATTTAGAAGAAGCAAAAATTATAGTATCGGCAGGCTTAGGAATTAAAAACACTAAAGGAGTTCAATTAGTAAAAGAATTAGCAAGTGAACTAAATGCATCACTAGGAGCCTCAAGAGCTGTAGTTGATTCAAATCTTATATCACGTATTCATCAAATTGGACAAACTGGAAAAACAGTATCACCAAAAATATATATAGCTTGCGGTATATCAGGAGCAATTCAGCATTTAGTTGGCATGAAAACATCTGATAAAATAATAGCCATAAATAGTGATGAAGATGCTCCAATATTTTCTATTGCTGATTATAAAATTGTTGGTGATATTTTTGAAATAATTCCTGAATTAATTAATAAAATTAAACTTTCAAAAAAAGATTAAAAAAGTTAACAAAAAGTGGAAAAAATGTTGACTTCACCTATCCTGTTTTTTGCACCTTTAGAGGTTAATTCTTTATAGTGTAAATAATTATTTTAATTTAATTGTCCCTAGTGTTTATTTTATGTTTAATATTTTTTGAATTTTTGTAATATCGCTCTTTTTTAATACATTCCAGCTTAAATCAATACCAGTTTTATGCTTTAATTCTTTTAGTACATTTGAATAATTATTTGTAAGATAATTAAATCCATCTAGCTTTGATACACTAGAATCTCTCAAGCCTTCTAATAATTCATTAGTAGTAAATTTATTGTCTGTTGTTTTATTTAAGAATCTTATTACCATTAATGAAAGCATGCATATTAATACGTGAGCTTGAATATGATTTTCTTTACTTACATATACTGGTCTTAAATCTAATTCAGATTTAGTTATTCTAAAACATTCTTCGATTTGCCAAAGACCTCTATACATTTCTATAATCTCATGAGTATTAACTTCTTGGTTTAATTGTAATTCCATAGTGTTTTTATTCCATCTTGAAGTCCATTCACCTTTATTAGCATCTTTTGGATCAACACCAACTACATTAGTCTCAATTATATAAAACCCATCTAGTTCCATTTTTTTATCTAATTTCTCATTATCAAATCTTACTTCAGCTTTGTAATCTTCTATTACATTCCCTTCTTTATCTTTAATAATTGTTTTTAAATAATCATTACTTCCATAATTATTATCAATAACTGATTTTGTTTTTGAATGAGATTTGTTTTCAGCTGTCATTACAGCTTTTAGTCTATCTATCTTTGCTCTCTCTGAGTATTTACGACTCCAATAGATAATCTTTTTTCTAGGGAAGTATTTAATGTTTGTTTTTTTATCATTTAAATCTTTAAAAGCTAGATTCTTCTTCATATCACATTCTTTAAACATGAAATCTATTTCTGAAAAATCTATTTTACCTTCAGCTGTTAATTTAACAGGAACATATTTTTTTGTTTCTTTGTCGTAGGTTAGATAACCTTCAGGGTTTAAAACTAGCTCTTGTAAATCAACACTACCTTTTCTTGGACTTTCACTGATTACATACCCACATTGATTTGCAATAATATTTGCAATATTATCACCAGTATGCATAGCTTTATCAGCAACATATATTGCATGCTTTAATCCCATTAGATTCTTTACTTTCTTAAATGATGGCAAAAAGGTAATACAATCATTAGTATTACCATCAAAGGTATCAAACCAAACAGGTAGACCATCTTTATCCATAAACAGACCTAATTGTACAATAGGCAAAGGTTTATGGCTTTTTGAAACACCTTTCATTCTATGCCCATCTTCATTTTCTATTTCAAAATGTACATTGGTAACATCATAAAACATAAAAGAATTGTTTCTATTATGGTCTTTGACCATTGTATTATTAATATCAATTAATAAATCATCTTTAAGTGCAGCAACTTGAGTTAATCCTCTATAGATATCATGTTTCTCTAAATCAAAATCCTCAAAAAAACAATCTTTGTTTTGCCAAGCTTTTAATTTAGAACCAGGTTCTAATATTCTCTTGTAAATCATTAACTTCATAAAAGATTCTAAACTATATTCAATATTTAACTTCTTCTGTACTTTTCTTAAATATTTAATAACACCTAATTCATTTAAAGCCCAAAGAATGAAAAAGTCTCCAGTATTAATTATTCTAGAGAATTTATTAGTAAATTCATTAAAAGGAAGTATTGCATCTCTAACTAAAGTAATATTAACAATATTTTGTTTCTTCTTTAATTTATTTTTTTCTTCTCTTTCTTTAGCTAATTCATCTTTAAAATGTTGGATAGGATCATCATATAAATCTAAATAATCTTCAACATAGCCTAAATCTTTAACAGTAATTGTATTTTTCTTTTTAGTAACTTTATCTCTAACTTGATGTTGATAGAATATTCTAGTTTTACCAGTTGCTTTCTCTTTTAATTTAGTAACATACATGATGATATCTCCTCATTAACATAATATCATAACAGTTAATTAAAGTCAACTACGTACAACTAGGGACAATATTAAACCAAAAAAAATAATTATCAAAAAGATAATTACATTCTACTTAAGTATTTATTTGCTATTTTGTCATCTGAAGGTGCAAAACCCCGGAAGCGATATTGAATTTTTGTCAATTAAGTGGGGAGGCGATAGCGAATAACAATATAAAAAATGTCTGCATTTTATATATGCAGATATTTTTTTATCAATTTAATTGCTTTTAATAGCTAGAATTATGAATAAATTAATAT
>DATFJG010000099.1:0-5643 GCA_035269305.1 Clostridia bacterium | reverse complement strand
TTATGAACTAGAGATCTATGCTTTAGACATATCACCGGACGGAACCAAAATAGCATCAGTTGGATATAATAACAAGATAAAGATTTGGGATATTAATACAGGAAATATTGCTCATACAATTGATGGCCCACAGGGCGATATTGAATCTCTGCATTTTCACCCAGATGGTGATAAAATAATAGCCTGTATTGAAAATCATGAAATAAAAATTTATGAGATATCAACGGCAAAATTATTAAATGAATTTACACAGCATGACAATGGTTTAAAAGGCTGTAAGTATTTTCCTGACGGGAAAAGAGTTATTTCTTGTGGAAGTTATTATGATTATTCTAATTCTAATTATGTTCGTAAAATAATTATTTGGGATGCAGAGGATGGTACAGTATATTACTATGAAGACAGTTATAATTATGAATTATACGATGTTGAAATTGGACCTAACGGTTCTAAAATAGCTTTGGCAATTGGTGATGATGCAAAAATAATTGAACTTATAGATTTGAATGGCTTAAAATTATTAAATGAATACGGGCAGATATATAATAATGATCCCAACTATCTACAAGTTCCAATAATATTAGGCAGGACATTAATAACTGAAACTACCGAAATATGTGAAGTACAGTTTAAAAACAACCAACAAGTTGCTGTTAAAAATATAAATCTAACAGCAGATAATGAAAAAACTGGCACTGACCTCACTTTCAGTAAGACTCTAAGTCCTTTTGATGATTTACAGTCTTTAACTTTTGTTGGACCTTACGATCCTGGGGAAAAAGACACCTTTTATATAAAGCTGAAAACAGACCTTGAAGCAGCCATAGGGGAAAACTCTTTATTAATTAATGTCGATGCTGAATTTGCTTATTAATAACATGTTAGTATTTGAGTTAGGAGAGTGGGAGTTTGGAAATTGCAGCAAGTATAATTCTTCAATCAAATACATCATGTGAAATAATTTTATCTAATCAGTTGGCAAATAGTGATTCTGTAAAATATAATATAATAGATTTTTCATTAAAACCAAAAGTAGATATAAGTAATAATATAAATATTACAATAAATTATAGTGAAGTTCCTGATAATCAATTCAGTAGTGAGTATGAATTATATGGAACAAATATTACAACAGAGATAGGGATAAATAGTAATACTTTTTTAAATATTACTGAGGCTTATAAACCTAGTTATATTTTTGGAGTAGAGTATGAGATTTATTCGGCAAAAACAACAGCTGATATAAGTATAAGTGGAAAAATTGAAATAAATATTGACGAAATCAGCGATTTAGAAATTAAGGAAGATATTGTATATTATTTAGAAGACTATCCGAGCTTAATTAAAATAAGAGTTGATATAGAAACCGATTCCACCTTAAATATAACTTATCTATCGAACAACGAATCTATTATGGTATTAGATCCCGAATTAAACCTATTAACATATCTTGATGATATGGAATACTTCTCTTGGGTTAGAAGATGGAGAAGGCCGGACAGTTTCAAGTTGATGATGAACAGGTATAAAGAGAATGCAGATTACTTAAAAGTAGATAACTACCTCATAAAGAAAACTGGCGATGTGTTGAGAGGTGGAAGGATCAGAGATAGAAAGATAAAAGTAAACGAAGAGGGTAGGAGTTCTGAAGTTTGGGAGATTATAGGCAGGGGTTTTGGAGATGCTTTTAACCAGAGGTTAGCTTTAAACAGCATTGATACAGGTGATGGATACGATACTAAAGAAGCCCCTGCTGAAACCGTTATGAAATATTATGTCGACGTCAATACTGTTAATCCTTCAGATATAAATAGAAAGATACCGAATCTTCGAATAGAAGAAGATAAAGGCCTGGGCAGAACTATAAAATATAAAGCTAGATTCCAGAAATTATCTAATATTCTTTATGATATCTCGCAAGTTACTGGACTCGGCTGGGATATAAAGTTTGATTTAGATAACAAGGAATTTATATTTCAAGTATTATATGCAGAATTAAAACCCGAGATCAAGTTATCAACTGATACGAATTCCGTCCAGAAAATAAAATTTACAGAGGACCGTTTGGATTCTATTAATACAGCAATTGTAGCCGGCCAGGGAGAAGGATCTGACAGGATGATAGTTAAAGTTACTGAGGATGATCTCTAGTGGCAATTAATAAGAGTATAAAGATTAAATATAGAATTGAAGGGACAGTTGAGCTGGCTGATTTAATAATTAATTCTGATATGGACCTTAATATAATAAAAAAATCTTTATACCTAAGAACTGATTTAGCAGAGAGATCAGAGGACGGCGGTTCGTTAAACATGTCCGGGGTAATGGTTGATATTGGACCTTTTATTGATGAATATAATAATGGTGAGGTCTATGGTTTTTTTCAGTATAAACCGAGTTATATTAATTCTTTCGAACACGTTAATGTTCGAGAATCAGAACTTACAAGGCTTTCTTCTACTGAAAACAACAGTTGGGGATTTACAGCTGAAAATATAGATAGCAAAAAGAGTTACCAATACCGAGCTTGTGTAAGAGTCAAAACAAATAATAATATTTATCATTTTTTCGGAAAGGCTTATACAATTTTTAAAAAAGAAAATCTTGAATTGAGCGGTCTTAAATTGAGAGAAACCTTTGTAGACGCCAGGGATCTAAGTACTGAAACTGGGCTGGTAAATAGAGGTTTAGAAAAGTTAGCTGTTGAGAAAGTTGAAAGCTGGAATGAAAAAGAATTTAGGCAGTGGGTGTGGAATAAGTTAAATAATATTATCAATACTGAAGAAATAGGTATTGATTATTTGGATTATTATAAAATGACAGATGAAGAATTAAGCAGCCTTTTGGCTGCTTTTTCTTCATCAACTGTTTCTGAATTATCTGGGTTGAGCCGGATTGAGGTCATTATTCAACTGAATAATGAGATCAATAATCTTACTCAAGAAGAGATAGATCAATCAGAAGAGGATAACTTGAGGCTGCTTACAAGACTGCTGACAGGAGATACAAATGGAGTTTATAAAAACTGGACAGCGTCAGAACTTAAATGTCTCCTAGCAGTAATACTTTTTGGTAATAAAAGCTTTGAAGCATTCCTCGGTGCTTTTCCCTTTAGTAAGTGGGATAAGATCACAAAACAGAAACTTAACCTGACTGTTATTGATAGTACAACAATTAAAGTAGAATATCTAGAAGAGGGTCCTTATGATTATATGAAAGACTTTATCATAGGAGATGTAGTTGCAGTTGAGTATCCAGGGATTTTCACTGCTGTTAGCAGAGTGGTGGAAGTGGAAGATATATATAATGAAACTAATAGAAAGTATAAGATTGTACTTGGAAGAGAAGCAAAAGATGTTACTAAAAAATTAGAAACTAATGTAGGAAGAAGGCTTTAGACATACTGAGCATATAAAAACAGAGGTGTTTATATTTGGCCAACGGTAAAAGCGAACTAGATAAAGAGGGCTGTGAATACGGACGGTTTTTAGAAAAAAAGGTTGAGAATATAGATAAAAAACTTGATAAGAGCGCAGATAAACAAAAGAAGATACTTGAGATAATTACCAATTTAAAAATAAATTACGAAAAAAACGATATTTACAATAATATAGGGAGATATGTCATAACAGCTGTGATAGCAGCTGTTTTTGGTTTTATAACTTCATTATTATAATAACCCGGGAGTGATTAAGTGTATTCCAAAAGATTTAAAAAGATATTTAATAATTTACTAAAAATAGAAAAGAGGTATTCGAATAACAAATATGACTCCGGTGGTGAGACGATGTGGGGAATAACCAAAAGGGTTGCTAGAAGGCATAATTATTTGGGGGAAATGAAAAATTTATCGATAGAAATTGCGAAGGAAATTTACTATAAAGATTATTGGCTGCAGCCGAGGCTTGATACTATTAAAAGTAGAAAAATTGCGGAAGAACTGTTTGAACAGGGAGTAAATATGGGGCCGGCAGTTGCAGTTAAAAACCTACAGAGAGCTTTAAATTTGCTGTTGAAACGTGATATAAATGTTGATGGGATGATTGGACCTAACACACTGAAGGCTCTGTATGGATGTGAATATAAAGAAGATCTGTTAAGATTATTAAATGGTTATCAAATAAAGAAATATATTGAGATATGTGAGAATAACCCTAGTCAGGAAAATTTTATAAGAGGTTGGTTAAAAAGGGTAGAAATCAGGAGGAAGATATAAATGAACATTTCAGAAATAATAACTGGAGTTGTGAAGCCGGTTACTGATCTAGTTGATAATTTACATACATCTGAAGAAGAGAAAGAGAAGATAAAAAGGTCTATTTTTGAGATGAAGAATAATCTAACGAACCAGCTGATTAAGTCAAAAGGTGAGATTATAAAAGCTGAAGCAGAATCAGAGCATTTCCTTACTTCTACCTGGAGGCCGATTACAGCCTTGGTTTTTGTAGCGATTATAGCTAATAATTATATTATTGCTCCCTACATGGAGGCTTTCATGGGTACCAAAATAATATTAAAGATCCCACCAGAGATGTGGGATCTTTTAAAGATTATGATTGGTGGTTATGTAATTGGTAGATCGGCAGAGAAAGGTGCTAGAGTTTGGAAAGAGTAAATATAATATTTATATTTAAAATAATCTTGATAATTATTTTTTATTAGCTAGATGTAATTTTTATAATTTCACCAAATGTTTTAAAGAGGAACCAATATTTTTATATAATGTAGAAAGTATCATAAAAATAATAAACCTAGACTTAATAAAACAGCCTAGGTCTATCATTATATTCATATTGTTTGATTATACTAATATTCAAATTACTTTATTCAAAACACATATTAATCTGCATTCACAATTTCAATTAACAATTTCAATTTTTACATTATCAATCGCCCAGTACCAAGCCCATGATCCATCATCATTATAAAAAAAACATATTTGAAGATCATCATTTATATATGGAGTAATATCAATTGTTTCTTCTACTGGATTTGCCCAACTTCCTTGATCACTGTCATATGTTTCTATGGTTTGCCAAGAACTTCCATTGTTTACTCTCACCTCTCCATAATCCCTTGTTGCAGTGTAATCATGATAATAATGTGTAAATGATAAAATTAATGATTGTTCAGATGACAGTTCTGGTATATCACTTATTATAGGAGTTCTCATAAATTCTACGTACGAAGTATATTGCCCCCCAGCATCGCTATCGACTATCATAAAGGGCGTGCCATCTAAACTTTGCCCATAGCGATCATTAACCAACTTCCATGTATCAGGTGAAGAACCATCATTAATGATTATCCAGTCTGAAGGGAATCCATCATTAAAGTCTTCATCTAATAATATACTATTTTCAATTTCATCTTCAATTCCATTTCTACCTATCCTTATAGGATTTCGGTAGACCTTCACCGTACAGGCGGTTTTTACCGCATACGGCGATCTATCAGCATTAAAATAGGAAATAAACTAAAAGATGGGGGTCTTTTAGTGTTGAAATGTTTAAATACCTCCCTCTTGTTAGTTAAATTAGCTCTTAAATACTCGTTTATTCTTAGAATTTGACACCTCTTTAAATAGGACAGATAGATAAGTTTGATTTTATTGTAGATAATTTCTAAAATTAGACATACTCC
>DATFJG010000098.1:0-7142 GCA_035269305.1 Clostridia bacterium | reverse complement strand
TTATTTTTTCATAACCAACTAATCCAAACTTATGGTGGGAAGTTTGGAATTAGAGATAAAAAATTACTTGACTCTGCACTTGAACAGCCTAAAACTAATTTCGAAGGCGAATATTTGCATAATACACTAATTAAAATGGCTGCTGCTTATGGATTTCATTTATATAATAATCATCCCTTTGTAGATGGTAATAAAAGAATTGCTCTTGTAGCTATGGATGTTTTTCTTCAAAGAAATGGTTTTGAAATAATTGCTTTAGAAAAAGAAACTTACAAAATCATGTTGAGCTTGCAGCAGGAAAATTAAATAAAAATCAACTAGTCGAATGGTTAGAGCATAACACCTCACCATTGACGGATTAAGCTACTAAAATATATTTTAAAAATATATTTTTATGAGTTTTTTTTATATAACTTTTTAGTAAAATGTCACATGTAGGGTAGAAGCTAGGCGCGTTAGTTAATTAAGTTGATATTACTCAAACCTTTCAATGATTTCACTTTATCAAATGACAGCTTGGTAGTGAAAGAACCACTGCTGCCGGCACTTTATTACAACTTTACCTTCGGGGTAATTTACGTATGTCTTATTGTAACATTCCCATTAACCACGTTTCCCAGAGCTCCCTTCGATCCCGGACAATCGGATTTCCCGAATCCGGTTCTGACCTCAGGTCTTCTACATTCGGTCTTTCTCCATAATCCCAGGTTTAAGCAGTAGTATCTGTATACACCTATAAATTACTAAGTTTACCTTTGAATGCTATTCCCATCTACAGAAGTCTCAATTGGTCTCTGTGTACCAATTTTCTGCATGTAAGCCTGGGCGCCCAGAAGTCCTTCGCTTATTAAAAGTGTTACTTCCTATAAAATATAATTGCTTATATTAAGAGAGTATTAACTCCCTATCTGCGCTACTATGACCTCATGCGACAGTCCTAAATCCTCCTATCAATTTTGGTTGTCCCCTAAGATGATAGGTCTTTGCTATAATTACTATTTAGCTGCAAGTAGGACCTTCCTGTTGTTTATCTGGAAATCTTTTCATAAATGCCAGAACCCATACCCCGGTCGTTTCTGTGGTGCAAATAACCGTTTCTTCCCACAGAATTGCAGCTTTCTCCAATACGTTACCAGGTCAGTACTTAACATTCATACCTTCTTTTATTAGTTTCAGAAGTGAACACTATTTCGAGGCTGCAGTATTCGTTGAAGCCTTCTGACCTTTATGCTTGCTAGACATATAGACTGTTCCAACCTCAATACTCTCTGAGTAGTATAGGGCTGCCATGTCTTTTACTTTCAGGCACACCATAGTTTGTTACCTTACTATGTTCTGAATATACTAATCACTTGAATCGGTTAATTAGTAATATAAGGGCTTACACCTTACTAGATTCCCAGCATTAACAGCTGCTCACTTTAAAAAATTATGATTATTATAAACAACAGGTTATTATATTTATTGGATATAATCTCTGGGATCACAGTAAACTTAGTGATTGTAGCTTTTTCAAAATGAATAATTATAAGAAAAGATTTTTCTGTTTCTAAAATTTTTAAAATATTTTAAAATTAGAGGTTTCAATTACATATTGATTTATTTAAATTTTACTGTAAACATAAAAAACGCCAGGCCTAATTAAAACCTAACGTTTTTACTAAAAATTCGATTTTATTTAAAATATATTTAATTGTTTTTCTGCCAGTCCAGTCTAAATTCAACATCAAATGATCTTAATTCACTAACATCATTTGTTACAACCTTGATATCCCAATTTAAAGTGGTTTGGCCTTTGATAAAACTATCTATTACAGGTCTATCTCTATATACTTTTACCCATTCATTATCCCTATCGTTTTTTACATAAACATCAGCATTTTCAAACTCAGGTACCTCTGCATATATTTCCCAGGGTAAATTTGAATTGATTACAGTACATCCCGCATTAATATATTCTATAGTTATTTTATTGTTTTCTGAACTTTTATATGTTTTCTCATCATTATATTCAAAACTCAATGGTTGGCTATAATTTAGATCCTGATCAGGCTCAATAATGGAAACAGAAACTCTCACATTAGCAGTATCTGAATCGGCTTCTGCTACTTGAATACCAAAAGCAAAAATTAATAAAAAAATAATAAAAATACTCGTGAATTTATTATACAATAAATTCACCTCCTTTTCGCAGCTAGACTATCTGTTTGCACAGACCCTCAGCTTTGTTGTCCCTATTTCACAATAGGTTTACCCTTTATAAGGAGAATAAAAAACATAAAACCTGTAGTCATAAATGACAACAGGTCAGGCAGTAACCCTACTTAGGTAGTCCGGCAACCATAGTATAAACATTAGGTCCCGTTCTTTGCGTCTATTTTCTTTCGAAAATAGTTGCCTTTCTCTGTCAGGGTATTTCTCTTTAGTTAATATTATTGTACTACAAATTTTCACCTTTGTCAAGAAAATCGAGTTCATTATTTTTGCTTGAATAATGCTTGCTTGTTCTTTGCTACTTATAAAAAAAGAACCTATCAGTTAATATAATCTACTGATAGATTCCTAGTTCAATTATTCATAACTAACAGTAACATCAAAGAAACCTGAATAATCACCTATAACCTGACCGGCATTTACATTTAGATCTGCACCAATTTTCACTTCCGTTGTTCCATTATTATCAGTAGTGCCGGCATTGTTAGTCAAGTTTGTCACGAAATTATCCACTGTCATCTCGGCAGCTCCAACAACTCCGCCCTTATAAATGGTAGCAGTCGTAGTGTCAATATTTATACTAAATTCAGTACCACCCTCTCCTTCAATAGTTAAGACTGCTGATTGCGGGGCTATAACATAAGTAACTGCACCTGAAGTAACGGTATAGTTATTTGTGTTAGGATTTAAACTAATAGTGGAATCACTATTAGGGGAGAAAAAACTACCAAAATCAAGTGGTTCTGAATCAACTGTGTAAAAAATTGATTTTTCCAAATCAAATATCTCTCCTGGAAAAGATTCATCATCAGTCTCAAAATCAACTCCAATTTGATCACAGGGGTTGGAAACATACCAATCATCTAATGGTATTTCTAAATAACCATTTTCTTGTTTAGAGGTCAAAATTAAGTCACCTACATCATATGTCTTTGATTCAACCTCACTACCATCACAATAACAATATAGATATACCGTATATATATGCCGATCATCTGCCGTATTATTTTCTAAAGTCAATAAAATATTTTCCAGTAAATAACCTCCATTATAGGGAGTAACGTCAAAATCTAAGTCTATAAAAATAGTAACTGCCTCTACTTCTGCATAATTGAACAATAACAAAAAACCCAATAAAAACAGAATTAATATTGATCTGGAAAATATTTTAATCAGCAGTCTTTTCCTATTCACAGCAAATCATCCTTTCTTAACGAAAGATTAATATTTTAAATTACTTACTTATACTTTAGCCGGCTCTTTTTAAAATGAAATTAAAACCATCTACATATCCACCTTGATCTGTTATCTCAACTTCTTTATTCTCTTTAATGATTGTTAATCCTCTATTTTTTAAATATTCAGGTGATATGTGTAATTTATATACACCCGGTCTCAAGTTCATCATATAGAAAAATCCATCATATGCAGTCATCGTATTTTTGATAACTTCACCATCTTGATCAAGAAGTTGAACTTCAATATTACCAATCCCGACTGTTTCATCCTCTTTTTGGAGATAAACATACCCTCCTAATTCACCGGTCATAACAACCGGTAAATCTAATTCAAATATTTGACCAGCTCTCGGTATAAAACTTACACCTTCCTTTTTGACTATTAAATATGGATCATTTAGTGTGGCTGAATCAATTGCAATATTTGTCTTTGCATCACTTTTTAAATTAGAAATGGAAACATGTCCTTGTTCATCTGTTCGGTGTGAAAAAGTTTTCCCGTTAATTTTATAACCCACATTCTCAATTCCTACCTTTTTTCCATTTTTTTCAAGGTAAGTATTTATATGCACAGCTCCATAATTCGATGAATCTATAAATTTAAATTCTTTATTTTTATCATCGTAACCAAAACTGGTCGAAAAATTCAATCCTATTGACCAATCTCCATCACTATCATAGTCTGCATTAAGTCCAAGCATATAATTATCCATCTCTCTGTTTATCTTTGCAGTGTAGGTATTCTTATCTGTTATCAAACTTCTACTAATTTGTGCTTTAATATCATGAACTTCATCTAATTTTTTATAAAGTTCAACAATTATCATGCTGGATTGATAAGGATTTATATGGTATTCTAATTCTCCTATAAACCGATAATCATTAATTCTTTTCATCACCTTAAAAGAACCATAACTGTGTTCTCCAGCTTTATAGTTGAGAGTGTTGCTAAAATAATAGCCTTTATAACCAGTAGAAATATAATTATATATATCTGTAGTTACTTCATTATTAACAGACACTTCTCTTTGTAACTTTAATCTGACACCTAAATCAGATAAAACTGGTAAATTAAATGAACGTCTTAAATCCAACACACTTCTATTTTTGATCTCAGAGATTGCTGGACTTCTATAGTCATCAAATAAAGCCTGATTAAAAGAAATATGGGTATTAGCTAAAGTAGTGTAAAAACCTACTTGCCCAGCTTGACCTCCATTAATTGCCTTTAGATAATCGGCCTCCCAGAATAATCCACCTATAGAACCACGCAGCCCTAAACGTGCAAACTCTTCAGACTCATTATCTAAAGGAACTACTAAGTAATCAGCTAAAAAACTTAAACTTTCATTTATACCTCGGCCATATTTAAAAACTGCATGTTGAGCATCCTCACTATCCCAGCCATAATCTATTCGATAAAGATTATCTCCGGGAGTAATCAATGATGAATCAACTCTATATCTTTTTGTCTCTTTATATTTTTTGCCAAATTGATCATAAAAGACAAGAGTAAATTCATTTAAACCATAATTAATTGGTACATTTTCAAAAACATATTTTTCTTGTTCATTGGAGCGATAATAATCTATTAAGACCTCGTCTTTATATAGTTCTACTTCCCACCCCTCGAGTAATTCTCCTTCAAATGTGTGCGAAAAAAACTCACTGGATATAGTGTAAGGAAAACTGCTAATAAAGAATCCCTGCACTGATTGAGCACCCGTAATATTATTAACTGCAGGTTGTCTTAAATCTCCCAGCCAGAATTCATGTGCCTTAAGTAGCCCCAATAAGTTAAAATCAGGTGACCTCCGGCCTATTTTTGTATTGATTTCAGAAAGGGGATCATCTATAGGTCCACTTATTATCAATCTCCCATTCATATACAAAAAATCCCCCGATAGCCTTGTTATATGTCTCAGAGAAGAGTCACCCTCTTTTTGATAAGAAAAATAGAGATTATGATCAACAAAAGGTCCACTGATCAGTTCATACGGATTTTCTACAGCCGGATAAAATACTTTACCGGTCTTCATATCTTTTTTTTCAAGAGTTTCCCATCTAAATCTTCTCTCCATTTTCTCCTGTACTGGTAGAGGTTTATCTGTTATAATTCTGATAATTGATCTGTATGGATTTAAATCAATTTGAAATGGCATCCACTTTTCTATGAGATCTATATCTAAATATATGTCAGTTTCATTTATTGCTACTCGATGACCATTGATCTCAAACTGACTGCCGTCAACCTTGGCTATTTGAGAATAAGCATCTAAAAAATACTCTTCTGATTCATCTCTAATGAAACCTTCAATGGTCCCTTTTTCAGGATTCACTACAAATGATAGTTCTAAAATGGAAGTCAGCTGCCCAATTGGGATTAAGGTAACGCCATTTGAACTGTAACTTGCTAGATATTCTTCTTGAAGAGTTAAATTATCTAAATGCACTTCAAGCAGCATCAAATTTTCAGGTTGCAGAGGTGAATTATCTTCTGTTATTGTTTCAGCCTGTATTGTTCCACAAATAAAAATGATCAGAAAAATCAAAATTAAATTTACCTTTAAGTTTCTGTTCCCCACTTAAGATAACACCTCCTTGTTCACCAACATAAATCGTTAAAGTTCAAGCTGTTTGCGAGCCAAAATTGCTCCACCTTCTGATAATGGTCTGCGGTAAATAATCTCAAGCCTACCTTCTTTTAAATCAATATCTTCAGTATTATTTAAAATAACCTTGTAATTCCTTTGTTCAATATCGGTATAGACCGCAACTCCTCTTACTTCAGCTAAGGTTTTTTCAATCATTTCTCCCTTTTCATTAACATTGCTGTATAAAACTACTATGTCTCCATAAACTGAACGGTTACCACTGCGAATAAATTGAAAATTTAATACGTCTTTATCATCTTTTTTAACCAAATCAAGTTCTTTTAATTCGACCTCAGCCCAGGTTTGGCCGTGCCGGATAATAACAGGTATTGATACACCATAAATCGGCCTTAACATAATAACAGGCTGATTATCTTTTGTATCCTTACCTTCACTATCAGTTTTTAGTGCACTAGGAATTTCTTGGAATAAGAGGCGTACGCGATATTCCCCCTCTTTTAACTCAGCAGGTTTGATAATCTGCAGCCTTATTAACTGAGTTTGTGCAGGCGGTAAAACGACCTGACGCGGTGAATAACGTATTAGATCCTGAGCAAAAAAGTTGTCTAACCTATCTTCTCGTTTTTCAGGTATTTTTACATTTATTATATCACCGGCTTCTGTCATAGCCTTTTGAGAAAAAGTAATCCGATAAGTTGCTTCTTTATCATCTGTATTTATTAATCTAACCACAGCTGATCGCTGATTATTTTCCAAAACAAGTCTGGTCGGCGTAACCATAACTTCGGCTGCTGCTGAGTTATTTATTGTTGAAAGAGAAATTATTATAAAAATAAAGATTAAAATTGCGGTAGTGTATTTTCCCATTATATTTTTCTCAAAATAAGATTCCTCTGTTATATTCTTCAAAATCACCGACACCCCCTTAATAAATATTAAGATTTTCGGCTAAATAAGCCCTTTATTCATAAGACTTAATAGCACCTTCCAAAATTTTTCACTCCAACCTGAAACCAATATTTTCCACTATCATTAAACCCTTCAAAAAGCAGATAAACTGCGATTAACACATCAT
>DATFJG010000097.1:0-4398 GCA_035269305.1 Clostridia bacterium | reverse complement strand
GTTTTGTTAAACTGGGCAATAATATTTGTTGTTGATAAGATTGGTTTAATAGATTGGAGTTAGTTATTTTATGGAAGTACCTTTTAATAGAGAGTATTATACAGGTCAAGAAATATATCATATAAAAGATGTTATGAAAAGCCGAAGACATACCAAGGGAGATGGCTATTATACAGAACAGGTAAGCGCATTATTGGAGGATAAATTTAATGTACGCAAGGTTTTTATGACCACTTCAGGTACCCATGCTTTAGAGCTTTCTACTGCTTTAATTGATTTAAAACCTTATTCAGAAGTAATCATGCCTTCTTTTACATTTCCATCTACAGCCAATGCGGTCTTAAATTCTCAAGCTGAACCTATATTTGTCGAGATCGAAGGAGAAACATTAAATATAGATCCCCAAGATATTAAAGCAAAAATTACAAAAAATACTAAAGCCATTATGCCGATTCATTATGCCGGAATAGCTGCTAATATGGATCAGATTATAAAAATAGCTCGTAAACATAATCTTACTATAATTGAAGATGCTGCTCAGGCAGTTAATTCCAAATATAAGGGTAAGTATTTAGGCACAATAGGAAAGTTAGGTTGTTTTAGCTTTCACAGTACCAAAAATTACATTAGTGGTGAAGGAGGGGCTTTATTAATCAATCAAGACGATCCAAAATTGATTGAAAGGGCTTCTATTTTGCGGGAGAAAGGTACAAACCGCAGCAGTTTTTTAAGAGGTGAAGTTGATAAATATAGTTGGGTGGACCGCGGATCCAGTTATCTGCCATCAGATTTATTGATGGCATTTTTATATGCTCAATTAGAAAAAATGGATGAAATAAAAAATTTAAGAGAAAAAATATATATGAGGTATTTAGATGAATTTAATGTTTTTTTAGAATATGATTTTATTACTTCTATGTCTGGTTTGACCAAAGATAGGGAGATAAATTTCAATTCCTTTTATTTTATATTTAATGGTAAACAATACAGAGATAGGGCAATCAGAGAATTGAAAAAAAGAAATATTACCGCCGCATTTCACTATATTCCTTTACATATATCCAAAATGGGTAAAAAAATTGGTTATAACAAAGGAGACCTCCCCTTTACGGAAAATATTGCTGAAAATATCATGAGATTGCCTTTGTATACAGACATGACCGAACAAGAACTCAACTATGTTGTAAAAAATGTAAAAGAAATATTCAGGGAGCTGTAACAATGAGTCAATATTTATCTGTGGTTGTACCTGTTTATAATAGCTATAACTCTCTTGATGAACTTTATAAAAGGTTGACTAAAACACTTTATCCGAAGATTAGTAGTTATGAGGTTATAATGGTTGATGACGGTAGCCAGGACAACAGCTTTGCAAAAATGCTTGAACTGAGAAAAAAAGATGAGAGAATCAAGCTGATTCGTTTGAGCAAAAACTTTGGCCAACAAAATGCTTTAATGTGTGGTTTTCATTATTGTACAGGTAAATATATAGTTACAATAGATGATGATCTTCAGCATTCACCCCGTGATATATTAAATTTACTTACTGAAATAAAAAAAGGTTATGATGTAGTTTATGGAATTCCCACTGAAAGGCAGCAGTTATTTTACAGAAGATTGGGCTCTTATTTTACAGATAAGGTTTTTAATTTAATAACCAATAAAAGCTCAGATATAAGGGTGAGTAGCTTTAGGATTTTAAACAGGGAACTACTAAAGGAGGTTATTAAAGATAAAAGGTCTTTTGTATATCTTTCTGCTATAATTCTCAATAAAACAGATAATATAACTAATATAAAAATAGAGCATGAGGATCGCAAACACGGGGATTCTAATTATAATTTTTTTAAGCTTTTAAGACTTTTTTTAAATCTATATATTTATTACTCTCAACAAAAACTTTTAAGGCCATTTAGAAAAGAAAAAGCACAGTTTAAAATAGATAAGAAACTGGGTTTTAATAATAATAGAGGTGTTTAAAAAAATGAGATTGTTAATACTGGGTGGAGGTAGAGCACAACTAAGTGCTATTAAAAAAACAAAAGAGTTGGGACATCAGGTAATTGTTTCCGATTATTTAAAAGATGCTCCCGGAAGGCCATTAGCTGACCATGCAGAATTGGTCAGCACTTTTGATATAAAGGATAATATCAGGGTAGGCCAAAATTATGATATAGATGGTGTTATTACGATTGGAACCGATCAGCCGGTCTATACCGCTGCTGCTGTAGCAGATAAACTGAACTTAAATACCTTTATTGATAAAACTACTGCAAAAGCCGTTACCAATAAAAGAGTTATGAAAAATATTTTTAAAAAGAATAATATACCAACCGCTCAATTCAAGATAATAGATAAAAATTTCAAAAAAAAGGAACTTAAAGATATACATTTTCCAGCTGTTATTAAACCTTTAGACAGTCAGGGCCAGCGTGGTGTATTCAGGATTAATTCGATAGAAGAGGTCTCGCTATATTTTAAAGATGTCCTTGAATTTTCAAGGGAAGATGAAATTTTAATAGAAGAATACTATGAAAGTGATGAAATAACA
Organism: Clostridia bacterium; assembly: GCA_035269305.1. Taxonomy (GTDB): domain Bacteria; phylum Bacillota; class Clostridia; order Peptostreptococcales; family Acidaminobacteraceae; genus DATFJG01. The sequence goes on along the minus strand of DATFJG010000097.1, from coordinate 1,847 downwards.
ATTAGTGGCTGGGTTGAACAGGGTAAAACTAATATTTTAACAATTACAGATCGTATAACATATGAACAGGCCAGACATATCGGTATATGTACTGCTCATATCTTTCCTTCTAGATATCTGCACAACTATTTTCGTGAAATTGAAAATATATCAAAAAAGATAGTCCGATTTTTTAATATTAAAAATGGACCTATATATTTTCAATTTTTGGTGGGTGAAAAGGGAATTAAAGTAAATGAAATAGCCTGTAGGATAGGAGGGGCTTACGAAGCTGATTTTATACCCTTAATTACAGGTGTTGACATATTGAAAATGGTAATAAGGGCTGCCCTCGGACAGAGTATAGATCTTAAACAGCTCAATAATTATAATATTTTAAACAACGATAACTGGTTATCTGTACAGTTGTTTTTTGCTAAGCGGGGTAAAGTTCAATCAATTGGCAATATAGATGAAATAAAAAAGATGGATGATTTAATAAAAATAGAGTTAAATTATGAGGTAGGAGATACAATAAGTAAAATTCAAAATGCCACGGCCAGAGCTGGGTATTTTATAATAAAGGGTGTCAGCAGACATCAATTAAAGGAAAATATAAGAAAAGTTTATGATAATTTGCTGATTAACAACGAAAAAGGAGAAAACCTGGTATTAAGGCAGGCCGGAGAAGTATTATAAAATTTGGGAAGTGTTTTCAATGAAAAAAAGCATATCAATATTATTAATTATCCTCGTCATCGCTTTTTTGTATATGACGTATATAAACCAAAAAGCTGAACAAAAACTACAAAAAATATCGATTGCAGAGCAGTATGGACTGGGCTATGCTCCCCTTCAAATTATGAAAGAAAAAGCCATACTGGAAAAGAAGGTTGAACATGTTGAGATCAACTGGCAGAAGCTAGGTAATACAACTGCCATCAGGGAGGCTATGATTGCCGGCAATTTAGATATAGGTTTTGTGGCTATTCCTCCTTTTTTAATTGGTAAGGATAAGGGGATGAACTGGAAAATTATGAGTGGGATATCGCAAAGCTCCCTTGGTTTAATAACCTATAAAGATTCTGTAAAATCTCTTGAAGATCTTCAGATAAGTGACAAAATTGCTATACCTCAACCGGGTAGTATTCAGCATATTCTGCTGGCTATGGCCAGTCAAAAAATGTTTCAGGATGCTCAAAAATTTGATAACAGGCTGGTTACCATGAAACATCCGGATGGGATGAATGCCCTACTGACAGGCCGCGAAATAACGGCTCATTTCACCTCTCCCCCTTATATTTTCAAAGAACTTGCTCAAGAAAATTTACACCAAATATTAAATGGTGAAGAGGCCCTGGGTGGTGAATTCACTTTTATAGTAGGAGTCTGTAGTAAAGATTTTTATGAAAAAAATCCACAACTTTATCAGACCTTTCTTAATTCTCTTAAAGAGGCCATTGATTATATAAATGAAAACCCACGGGATTCAGCTGAAATTTTAGCGGAAAATTACAATTTAACTGATAAAAAGACATATGAGTATATTAATCATCTGGATATGAAATACAGTCAAGAGATCAAAGGGCTGGATGAGTTTCTTGTTTTTATGAATGAAAATAATTATATTTCTTTATATTATGATGATATAGGTGAATTAATTTGGGAAGTAGATTTTTATGAAAAATAATAAAATTATAGAACGTATGGTCTGGATAGTATTATTAGCGATTGTTTGGGAATTAGTAGTTTTAACCGGGAGATTTTCTACTTTAATTTTACCTTCTTTGCGTTCGATTTTGCATTCCCTTTATCTATCTATAAGCAGAGGTGATCTACTTGCCCAAATATATTTCTCAATGTCAATC
>DATFJG010000096.1:0-3725 GCA_035269305.1 Clostridia bacterium | reverse complement strand
AATTTTATATTTATACTATAAATCCCAAGTCTTAAACCTTCCTTAATATTTGAATATTAGAGAAAATTTAATTTAGATACTTCTTTTAAATAATTGCCATTCTACTAATTGCATACTTGGAATGAGATGCTGTTATTGTTTCTTTTAAAGCTTCGTCCTATATAGTATCAACATATAAACTTTTAATCTTATAGCTTCCATTCTCACTATTTTTATCTTTTTTCAGTATTTTACCGAGTCTTGATTTTAACTCATATTTAGCTCCCAAAGATATATAGTAAGGACCTTGAAAATGAATTCCAAGGTCCTTTATTTAATTATTCTATTATTTTTATATATCCTATGATAAAATGTACTTTAAATGTATATTTGAAAGGATGAGTCTTATGAAGTTAATGGACAAATTATTTAATGGTAAAGGATATATTGATGGAATTACTATAATTAATCTTAAAGGAGAAATTCTCTTCACTGCAAAGTTTAACAATAAATTAAACAAAGAAAATAATGAGCCTTATGAGGTAATAGGAGAAAACTTTCTCGAAGTTTACGAGAATTTAACTGAAGAATCTAGTACTACTTATAAAGCAATGACTTTAGGATTACCTATTTACAAAGAAAATCAAACTCTTAAATCTAAGGGCAGAAGAAAAATTAATATCTCTTCTCTGTCAATTCCAATTAAATCTGGCAATAGTATTGTTGGGGCTATAGATTTATCACTGAATGATGATTTAGATTCAAGTAATAAAGATATTGAAATTGATACATTAAAACTAGTAGATAATAGTAATGATATATTTAATTTAGAGTATTTTAAAAAAAATAAAATAGAAAGTCTTAATTCCAACGGATACAAAGCTAAATACACATCTGATAATATTATTACTAATGATAAAAAAATGATCGAACTCAAAGAATACATTGATATTGCAGCTAGTTGTAACTTACCAACTTTAATTTACGGAGAAACAGGTACTGGGAAAGAGTTATTTGCTCAGGCTATTCATAATAGAAGTAGCCGTAAGAATAAACCTTTTGTGTCTCAAAATTGTGCAGCTATACCAGAAAATCTTTTGGAAAGTATACTTTTTGGTACATCTAAAGGAGCCTTCACTGGAGCTGTTAATAATACCGGTTTATTGGAAATTGCAAATGGAGGAACTGTATTATTGGATGAGGTGAATTCTATGCCTTTACATCTTCAGTCGAAACTACTAAGAGTATTAGAAGAAGGAATAATTAGGAAAGTCGGATCAATGGATGAAATATCGATAGATGTTAAGATTATTGCCGCAATCAATGAGGAACCTCTAAAAGCAATTGAAAGTGGTAAGCTTAGAAAAGATATATACTATAGACTAAGTTCATTAAATTTAAATATTCCACCGCTTAGAGAAAGAGATAATGATATTCCTCTTTTGTTAAATTTTATGGTTTTAAAATACAATAAAGTGTTCAATAAAAATATAAAATATATTTCTAAGGATTTAGTTAAAAAAATAAGTTCTTATGACTGGCCTGGAAATATAAGAGAATTAGAAAATGTTATTATCTTTGGATTGAGCATGGTAAATGAAAGCAAAGAAAAACTACAATATGAAGATATTAGATTTAAAATGGAAGAACTAATTAAAACCGATAAAAAAACCCAATCGAATAACGATATAGAAATAAGCCCTCTTAGAGATATGGTAAATGATTACGAAAAAAGTATAATTGAAAACGTCTTAAATAAAACAGATTTTAATGTAACTAAAGCCTCTAAAGTTTTATCTATCCCCAGACAAACCTTACATAGGAAAGCTCAGAATTATAAATTGATATAACTTTTGCTCATTAATGAGTTTGATTTCTCTCGTTAATGAGCAATTTTATTATTGGTTTATTTTTGTAAGATTGATATTTTTTAAACAATTAGGCTATTTGAATACTTTAAGTCTTTTTTTTATTATTCTATGTTTTGGCATATTGTTTGCACTTATATTTGATAACTATTATATAAGGAGGACATTATGAAGTTCGGAGTTTTAAAAGACATTAAGGTTGGAGAGTATAGGGTTATTGCTACTCCTTCTGAAGTATCAACAATTATCGATGATGGTCATGAGGTGTTTGTTCAATCTAACGCAGGTAAATTATCTGGTTTTACAAACGAAGACTATATTGAAACAGGTGCTACAATATTAAAAAGCATGGAGGAAATCTATGAAAAATGTGACTTTGTAGCTAAGGTTAAAGAACTTGAATCTGTTGAGTATGATTTACTTAGAGAAGGTCAAATTATATTTACCTGTATTCATCCAGCTTCTCATGAAGAAGAGGTTGAAGCTTTGCTGAAGAAAAAAGTGATTGCTTTCACAGCTGAAGATTCACACAGATTTGGTTCACCTAATTGTGAGGCTGCAGGAAAACAAGGTGCTTTAATGGGTCTAGAGTCTTTATTGTCTATAAATGGAGGCAGTGGAAAATTTGTCAACGGATTAGCTGGAGCTCCAGGTATCAAAGCACTGATAATTGGTGGAGGACTTGTTGGAAAAGGTTCTTTACAAGTTTTACAATCTTTAGGAGCTTGGGTAACAGTTGCAGATATAAATATCTTAACTCTCAGAAATATTGGCGAAATTTATGATGAAAAAGTTAATACAATTATATCTAATAAATATAACATTAAAAAACTTCTTCCTGAAATAGATTTAGTAATAAATTGTGTTAAGTGGCCTAAAGGTAAAACTGACTTTTTAATTGATAGACAAATGGTTAATTCTATGAGAGATGGTTCTGTAATAGTTGATATTAGTAATGATTATGGTGTAATAGAAACTTTTAAAGAAACTACACACGAAAACCCAAGATATATTGAAGAAGGTGTTGTTCATTACTGTGTTAGTAACATACCAGGTGCCATTTCAAATTCTACTTCTATAGCTTATGCTGCATCAGTATTACCCCACTTCAGGAATATTATGAACAATGGAGTTAAAGATGCTTGTATAAAAGACGGTTTCTTAAGAAGAAGTATGACAACCTATAAAGGTTATTTAACACATGAAGAAACTAGCGCAATTCAAAATAAACCTTGGATAAGACCAGAAAATGTATTAGGTTTATCTAGTGAAAGTATAGACCACGCTCCACTAGCAACTGTAACAAGATCATCCAATTTTATAAAAATATAATATAAAGGAGTTAAAAAAATGGAATTAGGAATTTTATCATTACTACCTGCTGTAATAGCAATAGCTTTATCATTCATTACCAAAAATACTGTAATATCTCTTATGCTTGCATGTATTACAGGAACTTTAGTAGCAGGACAGGGGTTACTAGGTTTCCCAAATTTACTTAAAGCAAGTTTAGGTACATCAAGTTTTGCATGGGTTATGCTTCTAATGACTTTTATATCAATTTTAGTTGCTTTTTTCAGAAAAACAGGAGCTATTCAAGGATTTTCTGATTTTGTTCAAAAGAAAAATCTAAGTAGAAGAGCTATACAAGTTGTAGCTTGGCTTTTAGGAGGCTTTGTTTATTTTAGTGATTCTTTTAGCCCCTTATTTGTAGGTACAACTATGAGAGATATCTCGGATAAAGCAAAAATATCAAAAGAAAAACTTTCTTATATAGCTGACTCTGGTGCTGCTCCTGTCAGTGTATTAGTTCCTATTACAGGCTGGGCTGCTTATCTTAGTGGTTTAGCTATAGGTGTTGGAGCTATAGCAACTCAA
>DATFJG010000095.1:0-27843 GCA_035269305.1 Clostridia bacterium | reverse complement strand
AGAAAATTTGCTAAAATCATGTTATTAGTAAAAATTGATGCGACAAATATTACGAGTGGATTAATTTCAACCATTTACAGGACCTCCTTCTGTTTGATCAGGAAAAACATTTCTTGCAATCCAAATAACAATACCTAGCATAAAGAAAGCACCAGGAGGCATTACCATTAGGGTCCAACGCATGAAACCATCGCCTAAGACTTGAATGCCGAATAATGAACCAAAGCCTAACAACTCTCTAAAGAATGCTATAAATAACAATACAGCTGTATAACCTAATCCCATAGTAGCGCCATCAATAAAAGATAAAAATGGCGGGTTATTTTGGGCATATGCTTCACAACGACCCATAATGATACAGTTCGTAATAATTAACCCAACATAAGGGCCTAAAGCATCTGACATTTCAGGCCAATATGCTTTTAAGAATATATCCATTATAATTACATATGTTGAAATAATAAGTACTTCAACCATCATACGAATATGTTTAGGTGTATATTTTCTCAAAAGGGAGACAGTAAGGCTAGAAAAAGCAGTAACAAATATCAAACCAATGCCCATAACTAATGAATTCATAAGTAAATTTGTAACAGCTAATGCTGAACAAATACCAAGTATTTGACGATACACAGGATTATCCTTCCATACGCCTAATGAAAAAAGTTTTTTAATCTCATTCATCAAATCCCTCCTTTTGTGTTAATTCAATAATAATAGGTATTTGGTTATTAAGAATATTTCGAACAGCTGTAGAAGTACTTGTGGCACCTGAAATAGCATCAACATTCCCGCCACTTGCGGTTCCATACTCAATAACTTGCTCTTTGTCTTCAATTGAAATGTTTCTAAATTGTTCTTTAAACTCATTTTCGTCTATTCGACCACCAAGACCAGGTGTTTCTGAATGGTCTGTGAAGTTAACACCTAGTAATTGTGTAAAATCAGGATCTAAAGCAATATGTCCACTAATACTTCCCCATAATCCATCACCAATAAATTGAAATACATATCCTTTCGTTATACCGTTTTCGGAATATATATAATAATTTCTATCACTAATTGATTTTTCTTTTACTTTATTTTTAAAGAAACTAATAATTTCTCTTTCGCTCATTTGGTCTATTGGAAGATTAAGGGAATACAAAACAGAAGTTTGAAATTCTAAGGCTCTTTGTTCTTCAATTCTTTCATAGGTTTGCTCATTTAGAAAAGCAAGTAAGAAAGTAAAAAAAGCCGTAACAAGAATCATAAATACAACAGGATAAAAAATACGCTTTTTCTTAGCCATTTTCTCTCCTTTCTTTTAATTTCTGAGATGCATTATATCGACTAACCAACTCATCAATAATTGGAGCAAAAGTATTGGCAATTAGAATAGCGAACATCATGCCGCCGGCGAATAATGCAAAGCCGCGAATGATAACTGTAACAATGCCAATGATACTACCATATATATATTTAGCCTTTTTATTACGCGGAGCAGAAATTGGATCCGTTGCCATAAAGACTGCACCAAATAAAATTCCACCAGTTAAAATTGCATAAAGGGGATTTGGTACTTGGCTATAACCTGCATAGTGTAAAATAGAAGTTAATGCTAAAAAACTTACAATTACTGAAAAAATAATTTCTTTTGACGCAGTTTTTGTATAGATTAGATAGATTCCACTTAAAATAATTAAAATAGCGCTGGTTTCTCCTATTGAACCAGATATATTGCCTATAAATACTCTAAAATAATCTAACATTTCGCCTGTTGACCGGTAGTTTAACATTGGTGTGACTTGAGTAATCGTATCAACTGAGTAACGTGTTAGATTTCCTAAAATCATTTCCGATGGATTAACCCATTCTACTGTCATAACGTTGGCAAAATTTACATAAATAAAAGCCCTTCCAACAAGAGCAGGGTTAAATGGATTTTTTCCAAAACCTCCAAATACCATTTTACCAAACAATACACCAAATATAATTCCTAAAATCGCAACAAAATAAGGAACCTTTGGTGGAAGAATGAGTGTAAATAGTATGGAAGTGACGATTACTGCTTCAGATATTTTGTTAGTTGTTTTTCTAACAAAAATCCATTCAGTAAAACAAGCGGCTAAGGTAACTAAAGTTAATAATGATAAGACCCGCCAACCATAAAAATAAATACCAGCAATAATCAATGGTACTAATGAGTAGATGACTCTACGCATCATTTTTTGCTTCATAAACTGTACTTTCAATTGTATCCTCCTTTTCTCTAGTTATTTAATAATACCCGATGAAAACGTTATTACACAAAAAAAATAGTTAAATTATTGACATAAAATAAAATAGATGTTATTCTTTTTTATATGAACGACGTTCATTTAATGAATACAATTCAAATAAGGGGGCACTATGAACATGAAAGTATTGAAAAAACTTGTTTTTATCATAATAACATTCTCATTCTTAGCGACTTTAATGGGAATCTTCTATGATTTACAAGGTAAATCTTACAATTACACTTCAATAAGAGGAGAAACGATTAGAATTTACGGTAAAGGTCTTTACAAACACATGTCAGCAGAAGTTGCAATACAAGGGATTGCTCAAGATTATGTAACGCTATTAATAGGGATTCCTTTTTTAGTCATTGGATATACTTTAATGAAGAAGAATTATATAAAAGGGAAGTTACTGCTTACTGGAACAGTTTTATATTTCTTTCTTACTTATTTGTTTTATACCGCAATGGGTATGTACAATGAAATGTTTTTAGTATACGTAAGTTTACTTTGCTTCAGTTTTGTTACATTAGTAATTTTATTGATTTCTTTTGAACCAAAAAATTTAAAGTCAATATTTAATGGAGATCAGACCATAAGATTTGTTGGGAAGTTTTTAATATTTAACAGCATTCTAGTAGGTAGTTTATGGTTGAGTAATATTATTCAACCTTTATTAGATGGAACACTTTATCCAGAAGGTTTAGAACACTATACAACTTTAATTGTTCAAGGATTTGATTTAGGTTTGTTTTTACCAAGTAGTTTTATCTCAGGATATCTTGTTTTAAAGAATAATGAATTAGGTTACTTATTTGCACCAGTTTATATAATTTTTTTAAGTTTTTTAATGACGGCATTGACATCAAAGCTTCTGTTTATGGCTAAAAATAGTGCAAATGTTATTCCAGCGATTTTTATTATGCCAACAATTGCAATCATTTCAATGATTTCATCAGTTAAATTGATTAAAAAAGTTCAAGAGAGGGGTAAAAGTGGGGAATAAAAAAGTTCAATTAGAAAGGAAGAAAACTTATTTTATTGAAGCAACTAAGAGTCTCATAGAAGAAACTGGTGTAGAAGCCCTTACAGTGAAAAAGATTGCACATAAAGCTGGTTACGCGACAGGAACTTTGTATAACTATTTTGATAGTCTAAATGTCTTATTATTTAACTGTATTCTTGATTATTTTGAAGAGTTATATAATACACTATCTGAGGTTCAGCTAGCAAAAGAAGATTATGAGAAATATTTGTTACAATTGATGGCGGTTTATACAGATTATTTCACTCAAAAGCCAGAGATTTATTATTTAATCTATTTAAAAAACCTGGGTTCAGTTGAATCAATAAATGATGGCAAAATATTTCGACCTAAAATAACTAAGTTATTGAATAAAGCTTTAATAGAATATTTTGATAGTAAAAAAGTTTTAATTAAGAATGAAGAGTTAGAAATTATTGGGGGATTAATCACTAATAGTCTTCATGGGAACTTACTATTTTATATAAATAAAAAAAGTAATATAAGTGTTGAAGAATTAAAACAAAAAATAAAATTAGAAGTAACGTATATTATTAAGAGGGGGGAAAAGGAATGACAATTGGAGTATTTTATGCAAGTAAATACGGAACGACTAAAAAAGCAGTGAAAGGGTTAAAGAGAAAATTAGAGAGTAATGGGTACTCAGTTGATGTTTTTAACATCATGAAAGAACAACCTATACTAGAAGATAGAAAGAGATTTGAGTTGATACTTATTGGTGGTTCAATATATATGGGTAAAATTCAAAAAGAAGTGACAAAGTTTTGTCAAAATAATAAAGAAATTATTTTGAGTAATAATTTAGGGTTGTTTTTATGTTGTGGGAGTGAAGATGACTTTGAAAATCAGTTAACTAATAACTTTTCTAATGAGATAGTAAATCACGCCTCAACTAAAGGTTATTTTGGTTATGGTTATAATCTAGAAAAAATGAATTTTGTCTATAGAAAAATTATAAAAAAAGTGGCTAATATTTCTGCGTCGGAAAGCGCAATAAATAATGAATCCATTGAATTATTTGCAAAGAGTGCTATAGAACTCATTCATTAGTGATGTTTAAAAATTAAATATTAGTAGACATATAAAATAGAATGTTATTATGGCGTTCTATTTTTAGTTAAATTTGATTAACTTAAATAAACTAAAAAACACGAATGTTTTTCTTGAAAAAAGAATAAATGTACACTATAATAGTAGTATAATTCGTATAAATTTGAAAATATGGTTCAAATGTTTCTACAAGCTACCTTAAATAGCTACAGGCTACGAGTGCATAGATGATTAAAATCATTATAGTTTACCCTACATCTTATTTTTGCGTAGGAAAACTTATGGACTCTGCTTAGGCGGAGTTTTTTTATTAGAAAAAATGAAGGAGTTTATGAATGAATTTATTAAAAGAAGCTATTATCAATCGTGGAAGTGTTGCTGGCGAAGAAATTCTTAAAGTTGACTCTTTCTTAAATCATCAATTAGATATAGAGTTACTGAATGCTATTGGGAAGGAATTCAAAAAGCGATTTGAAGGAAAAGAAATCAATAAAATTCTTACGATAGAAGCTTCAGGTATTGCCATTGCAGCTGTAGCTGCTCAGTACTTTAATGTTCCTGTTGTCTTTGCAAAAAAAGTTCAATCAAAAAATTTAGACAAAGAAACATACAAGACAGAAGTTTATTCATTTACTAAAGGAAGAACATATGATGTTAGGGTATCAAAGAAGTACTTAAATAAAGAAGATCATATACTAGTAGTTGACGATTTTTTAGCAAAAGGCGGTGCTTCATTAGGGTTAATTGATCTTGTAGATAAGGCAGAAGCTAATTTAATAGGCGTTGGTATTGTTATTGAAAAAGGCTTCCAAGAAGGTGGACAGTTATTGAGGGATCGTGGAGTGAATTTACAATCTCTTGCAATTGTAGATAGATTTATTGATGGCAACATAAGGTTCTTGGATTAATATTAGGGAATTTAGGAGGAAAAATGAAAAAGAGTATTATTGTTTTAATGATTTTTGTATTAGTAGTAGGTATGTTAGCAGGTTGTTCTACAAGTGAAGCCCCTGTAGAAGAAGCAACAGAGGAAACAACGGAAGAAGTTACAAAAGCGGAAGATTTAACTGTTGGGTTTGTATATGTTGGACCTATTGGTGATGGTGGATGGACTTATGCACATGATCAAGGAAGATTAGAGTTAATAGATGCCTTAGGTGTTAATACAATATATGTAGAATCAGTACCTGATTCTGATGCATCTATTGAATCTGAAATTAGAAATATGGTGGACCAAGGAGCAGAAGTAATTTTTGCAACAAGTTTCGGTTATATGGATCATGTTGAGAAGCTATCAAAAGAATATCCAGAAGTTACATTCTTCCATTGTTCAGGTTATAAGCAAACTGAAAATATGGCAAATTACTTTGGACGTATGTACCAACCAAGATATTTATCAGGTGTTGTAGCTGGAATGAAAACAGAAGCAAATAAAATTGGCTATGTAGCGGCTTTTCCAATACCAGAAGTTATTCGTGGTATAAACGCATTCACTTTAGGTGTTAAGTCGGTTAATCCTGATGCTGAAGTAGAAGTGGTATGGACATCTACATGGTATAATCCTGCAACTGAAAAAGAAGCTGCGGTATCATTATTAGATGGTGGAGCAGATGTTATTACTCAGCACCAAGATACAGTTGGACCTCAACAAGCGGCTGAAGAAAGCGGCGCTTACTCAATAGGTTATAATACTGACATGAGAGAAATGGCACCAAAAGCTTATATGACAGCACCTGTATGGAATTGGGGGCCTTATTACATTGAACAGGTTCAAAATGTTATTGATGGTGAGTTTGAAGCGCATGCATACTGGGGCGGTTTAGAAGATGAAATAGTTGCATTAGATGATTTAACAGATTTAGCGCCTGAAGGTGCAAAAGAAGCAGTTGAATCCGCTAAGGAAAGCATGATCAATGAAACCTTCCATGTTTTTGATGGACCAATAAAAGATCAATCTGGCGAGGTTAAAGTAGAGGCTGGTGAGACACTAACAGATGAAGAAATGCTTAATATGATGTGGTTTGTTGATGGTGTCATCGGTAACATAAATTAGGGAGTTCAAATGGAACAGAATGTTTTTGTCAAAGCTAACAAGTTAACAAAAACCTTTGGACAAGTGAAAGCAAATAGTGAAGTGAATTTTGATTTACTGAAAGGCGAAATACATGCTGTACTAGGAGAAAATGGTGCGGGCAAGAGTACTTTAATGAACATGCTATCAGGTTTATATAAACCTGATAGTGGTTCTATTAAGATAAAAAATGAAGAAGTTAGTTTTAATTCTCCAAAGGATGCTATTGCAAAGGGTATAGGTATGATTCATCAACATTATAAATTAGTTGATGTACTCAGTGCAAAAGATAATATTTTAATTGGGAAAAAAGGCAGCTTTTTTCTAAATAAAAATAAAAGTTTTGATTCAATAAAAAATATTGCTGATCAGTATGGTTTACCTATTCATCCGAATAAAAAAGTTTCTGAAATGTCAATTGGTGAAAAACAATCAGTAGAAATCATAAAAGTATTATATTCTGGAGCAGACATTCTAATTCTAGATGAACCAACTGCTGTCTTAACCCCTCAAGAAACAAAAAAGTTATTTGAAATTCTTAGAAAAATGGCAAATAACGGCTGTGGAATAATTATTATTACACATAAATTAAACGAGGTCATGGAGATTTCAGATAGAGTAACAATTTTAAGAAAGGGCCAAACTATAGATACTGTCCTTACGCGGGAAACAACACCAAAGGAATTAACTGATTTAATGGTAGGTGAATCAACAAATTTATCTATTGAACGACCAAAGGTTCAAAGAGGAGAAGAAATTTTAAAGGTTAGCAATTTAGTGGCTAAGAACAATGACCAAGTGACAGTATTGAAAAATATTTCCTTTTCAATGTATCAAGGTGAAATCTTAGGTGTTGCAGGCATCGCTAATAGCGGTCAAAAAGAGTTATGTGAGTCTATTGCAGGGCTTTATAAGGTTGAATCAGGCGAGATTCGATACCATGGCGAGAATATTGTTGGACATAAACCAGTTGATATTATTAAAAGTGGAATATCTATGAGTTTTATTCCTGAAGATCGATTGGGTATGGGATTAGCAGCTTCTATGGATATGATTAATAATTACTTAATTAAAGAACATCATAACCAAGATGGAATGTTTTTAAAAAGAAAACCAATTGAAAAAAAATGCGAAGAAATGATTGAGCGACTTGATATACAAACCCCTGGCATTCATCATCCGGTAAAGGAGTTGTCGGGTGGAAATATTCAGAAGGTTTTAATTGGAAGAGAAATTGATACCCATCCAAGTATTTTAGTAACTGCGTATGCTGTTAGAGGGTTAGATATTAACTCAGCTCATAGAATTTATGATTTGCTTAATGAGCAAAAGAAAAATAATGTGGCAATCCTTTTTATTGGTGAAGACTTAGATATTTTACTTGAACTATGTGATCGCATTTTAGTAATGTGTAATGGTAGTATAACAGGTATTGTGAAATCAGAAGAAACAACAAAAGAAGATCTAGGTTATATGATGACAGGGAACATGGAAAGAGAGGGGATTTTTTATGTTTAGAATGGTTAAAAGAGTTCATATTTCTAAACGTAAATCAATGATGATTAGATTATCCTCTATTTTTTTTGCTTTACTACTTTCTTCATTTTTTATTGGACTAATGGGACATGAACCTTTAAAGGTTTATTCATCTATGTTAAATGGAGCTTTTGGTTCAAAATATAGAATAATAGAAACTTTAAAAATTGCAATACCAATTATCATTACCTCTATTGGTATTATGATTGCTTTTAAAATGAAATTTTGGAATATTGGTGGTGAAGGACAAATATTAATTGGTGCTTTATTTGCAACATATGTAGCTTTAAATTTTGATTACCTACCTAAAGTGATCCTATTATTTGCTATGTTCATAGCAGGCTTTATAGGTGGTGGTTTATGGGGGTTAATTCCAGCATATTTAAAGGTTAAATTTAATACGAATGAAACAATCATCACTTTGATGTTAAATTATATTGCAATTAAGTTTATTACCTATTTACAGTATGGGCCATGGAAGGATCCAAATGCTATGGGATTTCCTAAAATCAAATCTTTTTCTCAATCGGCAATTTTGCCAAAGGTTTTTGGTCTGCATATGGGATGGGTTATTGCAATAATAATCGTTATTATCATTTCTGTTTTAATGAAATACTCTAAATGGGGATATAATATAGCAATCATAGGAGAATCAGAAGATACGGCAAGATATTCAGGCATTAATATTAAAAGAACCGTTCTATTTTCTTTATTTGTATCAGGTGGTATTTGTGGCATTGTTGGTTTTATAGAAGCATCAGCTGTTAATCAGACATTAACACCACTGTTATCATCTGGATATGGTTTTACTGCTATTATCACTACTTGGTTATCTGGTTTGTTACCAAGTATTATTATTCCAGTTTCTATTTTATTTGCTGCAATGGTAAAAGGTGGGTCATTTATACAAACAGCTTTTCAAATACCAAGTTCAGCTGCTAATGTATTACAAAGTATGATCTTATTTTTTGTAATTGGTAGTGAGTTTTTTATTAAGTACCATCTAAAGTATATGGGTATTAAGAAAGGAGAAAATCTATGATTGAATCATTTTTAGTATCCGCTGTAATTTCAGCAACACCACTACTATTTGCAACATTAGGTGAGATTATAACAGAAAAATCAGGGCATTTAAATTTAGGAGTGGAAGGGATGATGTTAATTGGTGCCGTAGCAGGATTTGCTACTGGAATCTTAACAAACAATCCTATTTTAGCGATTATTGGTGCTATTATAGCGGGTAGCGCTTCAGCATTGATATACGCTTTTTTAACAATTACACTTAGAGCAAACCAAGTTGTATCTGGACTTGCTTTAACAATGTTTGGAACAGGTATTTCAAGTTATCTTGGAACAAATTTAGTAGGTTTAAAAATGCCTGAAAGAATTATTAGCTTTTATGAACCTTTTGAAGTACCTATAGTATCTAAAATACCTATTATTGGTCAAGGTTTGTTTAATCAAGACATTTTTGTCTATTTTGGATATATATCGGCTGTAGTTATTGGAATCTATCTTTATAGAACTAGATTAGGTTTAAATCTTACTGCCATTGGTGAAAATCCAGCAGCAGCGGATAATGCTGGCATCAATATTTCAAAATATAAATACATTCATATATTAATTGGTGGTGCTTTATGTGGATTAGGTGGCGCCTACTTATCTGTTGTACAAGTTCCAGTTTGGCAAGATAATATTGTAAGCGGTCGTGGGTGGATCGCTATAGCCTTAGTCATTTTTGCGAAATGGAATCCCTATAAAGCAGTTTATGCTGCACTAATTTTCGGTGGTTTAAGTATCATTGGTTTTCGTTTACAACATCTAAATATATCGCAAAATCTATTAGATGCATTACCTTATTTGTTCACGATTATTGTTTTAGTGATTAGTTCCATAGGTGAAGGTAAGAAAAATGGTCCGCCAGCGGGTTTGTCTATACCGTATTTTAGAGAAGAACGATAGTATGAAATATTCTAACAACCTTTTTATTAAGGTTGTTTTTTTCTTGAAAAGAAATAATGTGAATAGTATAAAAAAATATTCACAAGTCAATAATTTATGTTAAAATATAATTGAGTGAGAACAATGAACAAGAGGGGGTAAATAATGATTTTAACATATACACAACTATTGAATGAAACAATTAATCTTTACTTAACAGGCGATTACGAAAAAGCTTATAATTACATCACAAAATACGGTAATAAAGTGAAGGGTAACTTAGCACAAATTTATAATTTTAGATATGCAATTGCAAGTAAAGCAGGTATGAAAGATTTAGCATTAGCTTTAATGAAAGAAGCTATTATAGATCAGGGTTTTTGGTATGCTAAGGAATATTTAGAATCTGATGAAGACCTAAATCTTTTAAGAGATGATAGTGAGTTTAAAAATTTAGTTAGTATTTGCAATACAAGAGAAAAAGAAGCTCATGGTGTTTCTGAAGGAGAAATGGCATTATTAATAAGTGAAGGCGTGGCTAGATCAGATAATCCCCAGCTAATTATAGCACTTCACGGCAATCAAGAAAGTAATGAAATATCAAAATTGTATTGGAAAGATATTCTAGATAATAATAGAATGATTGCTTTACTTCAATCATCAGAGATTGAATTTTCTAATGCCTATAGTTGGAATGATTTAGACCGTGGCGAGAATACTATAGATAATTTTAAAAAGAGAATAATAACTAATCTTGGTGTGAAGGAGGAAAGAATTATTCTATCTGGGTTTTCTGCCGGTGCTCGGCAAGTGTTACATCATTCTTTTGTTACAAATATAAATATTAAAGGTTTAATACTTCTGGCGCCTTGGTTACCTGAACTAGAAGCCTGGGAAGAGAAGTTAGGTATTTTAAGAGATCAATCGATACATGTTTGTATAGTGTGTGGGAATCAAGATGATGATTCTTTTGAAGACAGCAAAAGACTAGCTAAGCTTTTGAAAAAGCATCAAGTGATGCATCACTTTCATATAATAGAAAATTTAGATCATGATTATCCAAGTAATTTCTCAATAATAATAGAAGATGCTCTTAAATTTATTAATTCCTAAATATTTGTATAATTTTAATTATATTTTAATAATATTTTAATCTTCAAAGGTTATAATAAATTTAGAAAGTTAATGAATGAATTATAGGAGTGGTTAATGGCTATGAAAAATGGGTATTATTATGGTACAGAAGTAGATGAAAAATGGTGGAAAAGATATAAGAAAGCATCTTATTTTATGCGAGGCAATGGAGAATATTGGCTTGATGAAAAAGGAATTTATTTCAGACGATTCATGACACAAGAACCTTTAATGATACCATTTAGTAAGATTAGAGATACAAAATCTGGCTGGTTTCATACAGGGAAAGTTGGTATAGGTAAAACAGCAACGAAAATTGTATGGGAAAATAATGGTCTTCTGCTGAGTTCAGGTTTTAATTTTGAAACCCGGTTAGAAATAGATAGATTTATTGGAAATATAAAGAATAATATTAATAAGAAAGGTAGAAATGGTTAAAAAAAACGAAGAACTAGTAGATTTACACATTCACACAAATGCTTCAGATGGTACTTGGAATATTAAAGAGGCAATTGCGACAATTATTGAAAAAAATATTAAATACTTCTCAATAACGGATCACGATACCATTAAAAATAGTTTGGAGGCATTAAAATATGTTCCAAGGGACAGAAAATTTGTATTAGGTTCGGAGATTTCTTCGACATATAAGGGAAAAGAATATCATATATTAGCTTATGGATTTGATCCTAAAAACAATGCTTTAAAAAAATTGATTAGTGATAATCAATTGATTAGGAAGAAATATAATGATGATCTAATTAAGTATGTAAAAGCATATGAACTTGTTAATGATGTTAGTGATTATAAAAACTATGTATGGGATTCAGCACGTGGGGGATGGAAGTCATTAAATTACTTGTTTGATAAAGGTATTGTGAAGAATTTAGAAAGTTATTTTGAACTAATTGAGATTAGTCAACTAACGTTAGAGTTTAAATCTCCTGAAATAGTAATAGAGATTATAAAACAAGCAGGCGGGTATAGTATTTTGGCTCATCCGAGTGCATATGGGGAAAAATTTATGTCTATTGCCATGTTAGAAAAATGGAAAGCATTCGGTATTAATGGCATTGAATGTTATTCGCCGTATTTTGAAAATCGAAAAGATGCAGCTTATTATGTGAAGTATTGCAAAGAAAATAGCTTGATGATTTCTGGTGGTTCTGATTGTCACGGTAAATTTAATGATCGCTTCATTGGTGTGCCTAAAGTAACCTGGGCAGAAACAGCATTAGAAAGAATTTTTAATATTAAATAGTTGTCTATTTAATTAATTGAAGGGAAGTATGGTGATGAAAAAAATCTTATTGTCTGTTCTAATAATTCAAGCGATGTTTTTTATAGGTTGTAGTGCAATTGATAATCAATCAATGCCTACTAAAGATAGTGAAGAAGTAGTACTTATTTCTAAAGAAACAGATACAATTAATGAAGAGAATCAATCAATTTATGAAAGGCTTAATAAAGCATATGATTTAGAAAATAAAGAGGAAGTATATATAAGAAGAATTAATGATGAAAAATTCCTCGTCGGTTATCAAGAACAATTTGCTTATCAAATGAATCCTATGTTTCATATCTTTGATATAAACCAGGATCAATCAATACCAATAGAGGGACAGTTTGATTTTATTGATGAAATAAGAGTCGATCAAGACTTTATAGAGTTTTTTTCAAAAGGCTCAAATATAATTAATGGGTTCAAAAAATTTCCGAATATGACTAGAGTTGATATTGAAACAGGTTTAGCTCAAAATAATAACATCTATTCTCGTTTAGGTTCTGATTACAAACCATTTTATATGGGTAATTTCTTAAACGAAACTAAATTAGAGAAGTTAGGAATAGGTGAAGAAAAAATAGTATTCGATTTTGCGGTTTCAGAAAATTCAATTTTAGCTGGCGGAGACCATTGTCCTAATATTCAAGTGATTTCTGAAAATAATAGTGTGTTATCTGTTGATGTAGAGAATTTAGTTCTGAGTGAAGAAGATCTATTGACGTTTAAATCTAAAGCATTTATTGAAGGCCTTCAATTGACTTCTTATACAGATGGACGCGGTATTAAGCATCAAGTAATAAATTTTCAAATAGAAAGTTATGATGAGTATTCATGTAGTTTTGAAACAGGTAGAGATGGCATTAGAGATTTAACAATTTCATTTAGATAGAAGAAAGAGAAGGTGTAAATATGTGGACAAGAGAAATGATAAAATCCCGTGCAAAGGAATATTTGTTTAATATTTATTGGCAGGCATTTTTTGTAAGTTTAATAATTATATTAGTTGGTGGGGGTCATAATACAGGTAGTAGCAATGGTAACTCCGTTAGAAATACTAACATAGGCTTTGATTTTGACTTCGGGACCTTTATAAGAATTAGCGGTTTTGTTCTATTATTTGTAATCATTAGAGTCGTTATTGGTTATCTGCTAGAAGTCGGTGGTCGTAAGTTCTTCATCCAAGCATCAAAGGGAGACGTAGATATGAATTATTTAAAACTAGGTTTTGATAATAATAGATATATGAATATTATCTTTACTATGTTTAAGAAATCCATTTTAATATTCCTTTGGAGTTTACTATTAGTAATTCCTGGAATAATTAAGTCTTATGAATATCGAATGATTCCATACCTATTAGCCGAGAATCCAAACATGAATCCAGATCGTGCCTTTGAGATAAGTAAAATCATGACTGATGGTGAAAAATTCGAAATTTTTGTATTAGACTTATCCTTTATAGGATGGTATATACTTGGAGCCTTGTTCTTTGGCATTGGTGGTTTTTTTGTTAATCCTTATGTAGATACAACTAATGCTGAACTTTATGATATTTTAAAGAGAGATTTAATTGAGAAAAATATGATTTCGAAAAATGAGTTAACACTAAATTAATCGAGGTGACTTAATGCTTTTATTCACAGAGGCAAGTTTAAATGCTATTGATGTCCTTAATAGAATTGCTTTTGATTCCGAAAGTTATTGGGGACATAGCAAAAAAATGTTAGATGTTTTTAAAAGAGAATATAATTTAACTGAAGCATATTTGGAAAAAAATAGTGTAGTCAATATGGTACTTGATGGAAATATCATAGGATTCTATGCTTTTAATATGACTCAAGAAATGCCTGAGTTAGAGTATTTTTACTTGAAACCCAAATACATAGGTAAGGGTTATGGTAGGAGATTATGGAATGAAGTGATTAAATTTTGTGAAGATAATAAAATCGAAGCGTTTAATTTTGTAGCTGGTGCAGAAGTTAAGAACTACTACTTAAAAATGGGTGCTGAAGTGATTAAAATGTTACCCTCTAAATTGCATACTAAGCGCAAAATCTATGCTTTTAAAATGAGAATTAATGCATATCAGACCTGATGATAATAATTAGGTCTTTTTTATTTAAAAATAAAATCTTGTTGTATTTGAAAAATGATGTTATTATATGAGTATATTCGAATATAGTAATATAAATAAGTTCATGAAAGGAGACTTTATGATTGTATCCGTGTTTAAAGCTTTAGGTGATGAAAATAGGTTGAGGATTTTGAATTTATTATTTCAAAAAGACCTCTGTGTTTGTGAGATAGAAGTGATTTTAGAGCTTAATCAATCAAATGTGTCCAGAAATTTAAGAATATTGAGAAAAAATAATTTTGTTGATACACACAAAGAAGCTCAATGGATACATTATGATTTAAGTTCAAGCTTTAAAGAAAAGCATATGGAGTTAGTAAAGTATCTAGAAAAGGCCTTTAATAAAAATGATATATTTATTAAGGATCTTAAACGATTAGAAAAATATCGTGACAGCCGTTTTGATTGTCAAGTAATTGGAGAGTATAAAACTAAAGTATTAGAAGTATTAGAATAGAGAGGTGGAAAAAATGAAAAAATTAGAAATCTTTGAACCAGCCATGTGTTGTTCTACAGGTGTATGCGGGCCAAGTGTAGATAAAGAGTTACTAAGAATATCTTTAGTATTTAATAAACTTGAAAAAGATGAAAACTTAAGCATAAATAGGTTTAATTTATCCAGTAGTCCCCAAGAGTTTATGAATAATAAAGTGATTAATAAAATAATCAATGAAAATGGTGTAGATGATTTACCAGTAACAATTGTTGATGGAAAAGTTATCAAAAGAAAAGAGTATCCTACAAATGATGAGTTAGCAAATTGGTTAGCATTAGATAAAAAAGTCTTAGAACAAGCCGTCCAGAAACCATCAGTTGAATTATAAGGAGCAAAAATGAATTATAATAATTTTGATATAAATAATATCGAACTAACTAAATATTTATTTTTTACAGGTAAAGGTGGTGTTGGTAAAACTTCTACAGCATGCGCTACAGCAATTACATTAGCTGATCAAGGGAAAAGAGTCATGCTAGTAAGCACAGATCCTGCCTCAAATTTGCAAGATGTTTTCGACATGGAGTTAAATAATAAAGGGGTAGCTCTTGAAGCAGTTGAAAATTTAGTAGTAGCAAATTTTAATCCTGAGGAAGCGGCAAAAGAATACAAAGAAAGTGTTCTGGCGCCTTATAGAGGTAAATTACCAGCGCCAGTAATAGAAAATATGGCGGAGCAATTATCTGGTTCCTGTACTGTTGAAATTGCGGCTTTTAATGAGTTTTCAAATTTTATAACAGATGAAGAAGTATCTAATAAATATGAGCATATTATTTTTGATACAGCTCCAACGGGACATACATTAAGAATGTTAGAATTGCCCTCAGCATGGACTAATTTTATTGATCAAAATACAACTGGTGCATCATGCTTGGGTCAACTTTCTGGGTTAGAGGGTCAGCAAAAAATTTATAAACAAGCTGTCGAAAACTTAGCTAATGATGAACTTACAACTTTAATATTACTTGCAAGGCCTGAAGAAACACCACTTAAGGAGGCTAAACGCGCGTCTTTAGAATTAAAAGAAATTGGTGTAGAAAATCAAATGTTAATTATAAATGGGATTCTAGATGAATATAATGATTTATTATCTGAAAAAATTCATGAAAAACAAAGTAAAGCTTTAATGAACATATCGGACTATTTAAGTCAACTTGAAACATATATGATTCCTTTAAGACCATATAATGTTACTGGATTAGATAATCTAAGATCATTCTTTTCAAGTAATAGTGTTAGCTACAGTACAGATGAGATTATTAAAAGTGAAAATGATAAATTAAAAGATATTATAGATGATCTTATTAAAAATGATAAGAAGGTAATTTTTACTATGGGTAAAGGTGGTGTTGGCAAAACAACTATAGCTGCATCAATTGCTCTTGGATTAGCTAAAAAGGGTAAAAAAGTTCATTTAACAACAACAGATCCAGCGGCTCATTTACAGTTCGTTCTTGAGGAAAGTCAAAACATTACTTTAAGTAGTATTGATGAAAAGGAAGAACTAGAAAAGTACAAAAAAGAAGTGATGAGTCAAGCAAGTAATGGCATGAGTGCAGATGACTTAGCTTATCTAGAGGAAGATCTTAGATCGCCTTGTACACAAGAAATAGCAGTATTCAGAGCCTTTGCTGAAGTAGTTGATAAGTCGGAAAATGAAATTGTTGTCATTGATACTGCGCCAACAGGACACACTCTATTACTACTTGATTCGACACAGACCTATCATAAAGAAATTGAAAGATCTCAAGGTAAAATACCTGAATCTGTTAAAAGATTATTGCCAAAGTTAAGAAATCATGAAGAAACAGAAGTGATTATTGTGACATTACCTGAAGCAACACCAGTGTATGAAGCAAAGCGATTAGTCAATGATCTAAAAAGAGCTGGTATTTTTACAAAATGGTGGTTAATCAATTCAAGTTTTTATAAAACAAATACAACAAATGATATTTTAAAAGTTAAAGCAAGTAATGAAATCAAGTGGATTAACGAAGTTAACAAGATTTCAAATGATCAATTTGCAGTTATTGAGTGGATGCCCGATGAGCTAAAAGGAGAAAAATTATACGAGTTAATTGGTTAGGATGTTTATTAAAACTTAATATTATAAATCTGTGTATCAATAAAGAATATAAAAACCATAATACCTTAGAAAAATAGATTTATGGTTTTTGCTTAGTAGCAATAGACATTACCAAACCTATTATTAAGTAAAAAATAAATATTTTTCTGTTGACAAATATTGTACAATATTGTAATATGTAATTAGTACAAAATAGTAAGTATTACAAATTTAAGTTTAGATGTTATAGGAGGCAAAATTAATGGAAAATTATAAAAAAATGAACAAGTATTTATCTAATCTAGCGGTATTAAATTCGAAGTTACACAATTTACATTGGAATGTAGTAGGTCAGCAGTTTATGCAAGTACATCAATTTACTGAAGCACTTTATGATGATTTTTTTGTAAAGTATGATGATGTTGCAGAACTAATGAAAATGAAAGGTGAAATGCCATTAGTAAAATTAAATGATTATTTAGAGAATGCTTCAATAAAAGAAGTAGATGCTGACAAATTTTCTAGTGTTGAAGTTTTAGAAATTGTTGAAGCGGACTTAAAAGAAATGAAAGCATTAGCAACAGAGATTAGAAGCGAAGCTGATGCAGTAGATGATTTTGAAATCGTTGGCGAATTTGAGGAACATATTGCTTCTTATAGTAAGAATTTATGGTTTATTAGAGCAATCCTTTCAAAATAGACGAGAAATACCCCTTGAATGGATATCTCATTTGCATAAAAAACTCCTAGGTCTTAAGTCTATTAGACTAGGAGTTTTTTAATACAAAAAAAAGCAATCTAAATAAAGATCGCTTTATAGACTATTTTCTCTTATAATATTCACCATCAATTTTTTCATAAATTTCTTCAATGTCAAAGGATGTTTCTTCTATTAGATTTAAAATAATATCATAATCCTTTGATAAAGCTCTTCCAGCCAAACCGCATGAAGCACTGATCTGTCTAGGTACAGGAATGATTTTTACCTTAAGATTATTCTTTTTTAAAAGATTTTCAAACTTTAATGCTAAATGCGTTGAATAAAATGTAGTGATAATATAATTTTCTTCCATAATTTCACCTGATTTCTATTTTTCTATTATTACTTTGAACTCATTATTTTCTTCTATCACATGAAATTTTTTGTCAGATTTAGTTAAGAGACGAGATATATTTTCTTTGGCAACATGTTCATTTACAATAACTTCAAATGAATCATATTCTTTTAATGCTCTTTTCGTCATAAGCACTGGCTCTGGACAACCTCTTCCACGTGCATCAATTATCTTCATAATCATACTCCTTTCTTAGTATACATGTTTTTATTATAATTACAATTAATTTTTCGAAAAGATCTCACTACTATTTGTAATTGCAATATATGTTATAAACATAAAAGCAATGACTATTGATATTTTTCCATTAATACCTACACCTGCACCACTACCTGCAAGTCCAAAATTATGAGATATGGCTGCACCAACTAAAAGACCCATAAATGTAATCGCCGAATCCACATTTCCTTGTGCAGCTAAAATAGTCTGACGGAGTGGACAGCCACCAAGCAGTAAAGAACCATAACCAGCAATAAACATGCCTAGAAAATTCCATAATCCTTCTGTATGAGCAGCTGGTTGGTTCACAAAACCTAAATTAAAAAGTCCTAATAAATTATTCATAATAAATGCTGAAATAATTATTGCGATAAAGCCTATTAATAAGGTAAAATCTTGAATTAAGTAAGCATCACGTATCCCGCCAACCATACATAATCTACTTTTTTGAGCAACAACACCAACAATTAAACCAACAAATAAGGTATATATAATTGGTGCATGTTTAGCATTTAGACCGATAAAGCTAGGCCGGATAAGTAGAAGTGCAAGTAAAACCACCCCGAAGATTGGAAAAACATAACCATTACTTACATTTTGATTATAAGTTCTACCGAGTGTAAACCCTTTCTTTAGAAACTCAGAGCCTAAAATAATTCCAGCAGTAAAGCCTAATATTCCTAGAATAGCATTTAAATCACCACCAGCTAAACGTAAAACCATTCTTAAGGGACAACCTAAAAAGACTAGCGCACCAATCATTACGAAAATTCCTAGAAAAAATCGTACAAAGGGTGCGGAACCGCCTGTCACATGTAATTCTTTGCTAGATTTAGCAATTGCAAAAGCTCCTAAAATGAAACCAATTATTTCTGGTCTTATAAAATATAATTTTTCTACACCGTGAAATCCAAAACTTCCGGCGATGTCTCTGATGAAACAGGCGACACAAATACCCATATTACCCGGATTTCCTAGTTTAACAGATAATGCAGCTAAGATTCCTACAATGGATCCAGCAATTATCATTCCTTTTTTTGTGTTCATTCAATCCTCCTTAGAATATAAAATTATTGATAAAAATTAAACTAACATATATCAATTAATAATATAACATTTTTTGACTCTAACTTAAAATAGATATATTTTATATTAAAAACGTATCGATAAAATAATATTATAAGAAATATAATACTTTTCATTGAAAGTTATAAAAAAAAGAATTACAATTTAAACAGAAGTTAGAGTAATAAATAATAAGATTGGAGTGTTTAAATGAAAGAATTTTATTTTGATTGTGCTGCAACTACTAGAAGAAAACCATTACAAGTAAGAGAAGCAATGATAAATTTTTACGATCATATTGGTTGTTCACCTGGAAGAGGTGGTTATGAATGTTCTCTAGACGCCAGTAGGATTGTATTGAACACAAGATTATCTATTGGTAAATTATTTAACTTTAGTAAAACAGAAAATATAATATTAACGCATAATATTACATATGCCATGAATATGATTTTAAGAGGATTAATAAAGCCAGGAGATCATGTTGTTACAACTACAATGGAACATAATGCTGTTATACGTCCATTAAATGACTTAATAAAGAACAATAGTATTAAAGTAGATTATATTAAAGCTGATGCCCGAGGATATCTATCTGCTGATGCCATTAAAGAAGCCATTTGCGAGAATACAAAAGCAGTCATAACTACTCATGCTTCTAACGTAACAGGCACAGTATTACCAATAGAAGAAATAGCTAGAGTAGTTGAAAAAACAAATGCCTATTATATTGTTGATGGTGCTCAGACAGCTGGGAGTCATTTTATTGATTTAAGTGCTATACCTATCGATGTTTTCGCTTTTACTGGCCACAAGGGATTATACGGACCCACTGGTACTGGAGGTTTTATCATCAAAGATGAAGCAGCTAAGAATATGGATGCCTTGATTCAAGGTGGAACCGGCAGTATTTCAGACAGAGATTTTCAACCAGATTTTCTACCGGATAAGTTTGAAAGTGGTACGACTAATACTATTGGCATAGCAGGTCTAGGCGCTGGTATTGATTTCATATTGGAAGAAGGTATTAATAATATTCATAAAAAGAAAAAAGAGCTAACGGAGTATTTTTTAAAAAAACTAGAGACGATGGAAGATATTATTATCTATGGACCTAAAGACACTGATTATCAAACATCAACAATTTCAATTGGTATTAAAAATGCTGATCTAGGACAAATAAGCTTTATGTTAGACGACGATTATAATATTATGACTCGATCTGGTTTACATTGTGCACCTTATGCCCATCAAACAATTGGTACTTTTCCTGAAGGAACGCTTAGATTTTCCTTTGATATTTTTAACACAAAAGAAGAAATAGATTATATAATTAACAGCTTAAAAAAAGTAATCTAATGATATAATAGTTTAGGTTAGACTCATTTTATTAATGTAAATACTAGAAGGTGGTTTGTGACATAAATCATCTTTTTTTGTTGATAAATTACGATATTATTAGTTGCCATATTCATAATTGTTCATATTTTCATACTTACACTAGATTGAAAAAATGTAAGAAAATCAACATAATAAGCGTCAGTAATAATTCTTTTTCTCTTTTTGAAAATATTATATATTGGGTTCTCACCAAAAAAAGTAGCGTTGATGAATCTTTGCAATTTTATCTCCAGGCAATGTTCTGTTCCCATGGTGTTTACTTCAGAAAAGTTAGCAAAATACTATAACAATATAAAAGAACCAGGCCACTTTATGATAAACTAGAGTCAAAGCAGAAAATTCTATTTTAAAGGAGGGAGAAAATTATGTACTGAGTAGGTAAAAAAATTGTTTATTAGTATCAAATTATTAGAGTTGTAGTTTAATAAACATAAATAGATCTTGCTAATTGAGTTAAATTTACATAAAAACATGATTATATAATAATCGCGATTGATTTATTTTATAAATTGTTATATAATAATTTTAATAATTGCTAAACAGTTAAAGGAGGGTTCAATGGTTAAGGACACAATTGAGTATCAATCAGAGGTATGTGAAATTTTAGAGAAGTTTCAAAGAGATAGCACAAACCTGTTACCAATTCTATTGGAAGTACAGGAAATGCATCCTAAAAACTATGTTTCAGAAGAAATAGCAGTATTTATAGCAAAGTATTTAGGAATCTCCATTGGAAGGGTAGCAGCTGCAATATCATTCTTTTCAGCACTTTCAAGTGAACCAAGGGGTAAAAATATTATTCGAGTTTGTAAAAGTACAGCTTGCATGGTGAATAATGGAGAAAATTTATTGAATATTCTGAAAAAAGAGCTAAATGTTCCGGTAGGAGAAACAAGTAAAGATGAACTTTTCACTTTAGAGTTAACAGAATGTATAGGTGCTTGTGATGTAGCTCCGGCATTTAAAATTAACGAGAATGTCTATGGAAATTTAACAAGAGAGAAAATAATTGAAATTATTAATGATTACAAATCTGGTGTAGAATCTAAGACTTCTAAACAAATCAGTTTTACTGAATTAAAAAATGATAAAAATACTTCATCAACTAATATAATTTCTAAAAATTTTAAAAATTACAATCCAGAGAGTTTATCTGAATATAAAAGTTTAGGTGGATTTAAAGCTTTAGAAAAGTCTTTTCAAATGACTCATGATTCCATTATTGAAAGTATTGATTTATCAGGTCTTCGTGGGCGTGGTGGTGCAGGATATCCAACAGGTAAGAAGTTAAGACAAGCCAAGGCACCTAAGAATGATAGAAAAGTAATTATATGTAATGCTGATGAAGGAGAGCCAGGAACATTTAAAGATCGACAGTTTATTGAACATGATCCTTTCAAAATACTAGAAGGTATGATTATAACCGGTAATGTTATTGATGCAACTGAAGGATATATTTATGTTAGACATGAGTACAATCATTTACACCGACGTCTACATAATGTTGTTAGCGAAGCTAGAAAAGCTGGATTGCTTGGCAAAAATATTTTAGGCTCAGGTTATGATTTTGATATAAAAGTCTTCTCTGGTGGCGGTGCTTACATTTGTGGTGAAGGTGGTGCCTTAATTGAATCAATGGAGGGTAAGATTGGTTATCCGCGTGTTAAACCACCCTATACAAAGCAATGTGGTTTAGAACAATTACCAACCTTAGTAATTAATGTTGAGACGCTATGTTCTATAGCTACAATATTAGATTATGGTCCAGAAAAATATGCTAAACATGGTACTAAAGCTTCACCAGGTACTAAATTAATTAGTTTAAGTGGAAACGTTTCCCAACCTGGCGCTTTTGAAGTAGACTTTGGTATAACTATTAATGATATTATTGAAAATCTAGGTAGAGGCGTGAAAGATCAAAAACATGCAAAATTTATTCAATTAGGTGGTGCCAGTGGTCCTCTTATTCCTAAAAAAGACTTTGATGTAAAGCTTTGTTACAATGATTTAAAAAACAGAGGTTATCAAATGGGCTCTGGAGCAGTAGTTGTTTGTGATGAAGATCAAAATGTTGTTGAATACTTAAAAAATGTATATGAATTCTTTGAACACGAAAGTTGCGGAAAATGCACCCCTTGTCGAGAAGGAAATCATTTAATTGTAGATAGACTAGATACTATCTTAAAAGGTGAAGGGACACAAAAGGATTTAGATACAATTAAGCGGTTAGCATTGCATATGAAAGATTCTTCATTTTGTGGCGGAGGAAAAACAGCACCTACTGCGCTATTATCAGCTTTTAGACATTTTAATGAAGACTTTAGTAGAGCAATAGGAGAGTAAAGGAGGGCATTAAATTGAGTAAAGTATCTATTCAAATAAATGGAGAATCAATAGAAGTCGAAGAGTCATTAACAGTTTTAGAAGCATGTAAAGAAATAGGAATTGATATTCCAACATTATGCTATTTAAAAGGGATTAATGAGGTTGGTTCGTGTCGAATGTGTGTTGTTGAAGTAGAGGGACGTAGAAATTTAGAAGCTTCATGCGTTATGCCAGTAAGAGAAGGTATGTCAGTAAAAACAAGTACCAAGAGGGTTCGTGAGTCAAGAAAAACGACATTAGAGTTATTACTTGCAAGCCATGAAAGAGAATGTTTAACATGTGTACAAAATAATTATTGTGAACTCCAAAAATATGCTGAAGAACTTGGCGTTGATTCCTTAGAACTGAAGGAAAGAAGAAAAGAAAAAGTAATAGATGAATTTTCACCTTCTATTGTTAGAGATTCTACAAAATGTATTTTATGTGGTCGATGTGTGAACACATGTAAAAGTGTACAGGGTGTTGGCATTCTAGAATTTATTAATAGAGGGTTCGATACAGTAGTAGCACCTGCATTTAGTAAAAGTTTATCTGATGTTGATTGTCTCTATTGTGGACAATGTGTAACATCATGTCCTGTTGGCGCATTATCAGAAAAAAATGATACTGAAAAAGTATGGGATGCTTTAGAAGATCCTAATTTACATGTTATTGTGCAAACTGCCCCTGCTGTCAGAGCCGGTTTAGGTGAATTATTTCAGTATCCAATGGGCACACGTGTCACTGGTAAAATGGTAACAGCTTTAAAACGATTAGGTTTTGACAAAGTATTTGACACAAATTTTGCAGCTGATTTAACGATTATGGAGGAAGGAACTGAATTATTGGGACGAATAAATAATGGTGGTGTTTTACCAATGATTACCTCATGTTCACCTGGATGGATTCGATATTGCGAGTATAACTTTCCCGAACTATTAGATCATTTATCCACGTGTAAGTCGCCACAGCAAATGTTTGGTGCCATTGCAAAGTCTTACTATGCTGAAAAGTTTGATATTGACCCTAAAAAAATATTTGTTGTTTCAATAATGCCATGTACTGCAAAAAAGAGTGAAAGAGAAAGAGAAGAAATGGCTGTTGAAGGTCTACGAGATGTAGATGTTGCATTAACGACAAGAGAATTAGGAGCAATGATTAAAGAAGCTAGATTGAATTTTCATGAATTACCGGACAGTGACTTTGATAAAGTTCTTGGTGAGTATACAGGAGCTGGTGTTATTTTTGGTGCTACAGGTGGTGTAATGGAAGCGGCTCTTAGAACAGTTGCAGACGTATTAACTGGTGAAGATTTAGAAGCAATTGAATATGAAGCCGTTAGAGGGACAGAAGGTATAAAAGAAGCTTCTGTAGAAATAGGCGATTTAACAGTAAATGTTGCTATTGCACACAGTACTTCTAAAGCAAAGGAATTACTTGAAAGTGAAAAGTTTTCTAATAAATCTTATCACTTTATTGAAATAATGGCTTGTCCTGGTGGGTGCGTTAATGGCGGTGGACAACCTTATGTTACGGCAGAAGTGAGAAATTCAATAAATGTGAAGGAAGAAAGAGCGAAAGCTTTATATGAAGAGGATAAAAAAATGCCATTAAGAAAGTCGCATAAAAATCCTGAGGTAATAGCATTATATGAAGATTTTTTAGGGGAACCTAATAGCCATAAGGCCCATGAGTTACTTCATACACACTATAGTGCAAAAGATAAATATAACTTAGATAAAATTAATATGATGTGTAAATAGAAATAATTAAAAAAGTCGATTGTTAGAAATATCTAATAGTCGACTTTTTTAATATTTTAACGTTTTTTAAGTTCTAAAGTTAATAGAATATCTAAGTATTCCATAAAACTTTCTGTATAACCAACATAGTCATTACTAGCTGTTTCAAGATATTTATTTAGAAGACCTCTAAAGGTTAGAATCATTAGTTCATTAATTTTTTTTGCATCTCTTTTATTAATAAAACATCCACTTTCAATACAATCATCCATTAAAGTCATATTTCTTTTATAAATATCCTTTTCATTGAGCATGGCCTTAAGACGATCATTCTTTGTATTGAGACGATCAGGGTATATTTCATAATATAGGGTAAGGGATTCACTTAACTCAAAACTATATTTAGAAAAAAACAAATCATAATAATCATTAGGGTTCTTAAAGGCCTCTTCCGAAAATATTCTCCATATTTTAATAAATTGCTCTAATGGATGAATATCATCTGAAATTTCTTTATATAGTCGTTCTGTATATTCTTCTAGATGCGTAATTTTAGTAAAGAAAATAAGATGATCTAGATCATTGAAATAATTATAGATTGTAGAGCTATTGTAACCAGCTTTTTTTGCTATTTTTCTTACCGTGGTATTTTCAATACCTATTTCTTTAATAATCTCATCAGCAGCTGTTATAAAATAATCCATTGTACGTAATGTCTTAATGCTAAAATCTTTCATAATTAACCTCCATTTTTAATATAACAACAGTATACAACTTTAATGAACAAAATGCAATTTGATTATATAGAAAGCAATTTCTTAAAAATAAACACGTTTATTTTATCTGCAATAAACAAAATATAAACGCGTTTATATAAAAAACATGTTTACAAAATAACCAAGAATATGTTATACTTTAATTGTCAAATAAATATCAATATGAAGGAGGGTCAAAAATGAAATTAGAAATTGGAAATTTCCAAGTTCAAAAAGTTGAATTTGGGAAAACGTCTTCCTATAAGGATGGGACGTTAACAATCAACAAAGAAGAAGCACTTGCAGTAGTATTTGAAGATGAGCATATCACAGATGCAGATTTAGTTTTAACTAAACCTGGTGATGATGTAAGAATTGTACCTGTGAAGGAAGCAATTGAGCCGCGATTTAGATTAAACGGTGGTCCAGCATTCCCAGGCGTAACTGGTAAAATTGAAAGAGTAGGTGAAGGAAAAGCTGTTGCACTTAAAAATTGTAGTGTATTAGCCGTTGGAAAACACTGGGGTAGTTTCGGTGATGGATTAATAGATATGAGTGGTGAAGGTGCGAAATATACCATCTTCTCAAAATTAATTAATATCTGTTTAGTCGCTGATACTGATGAAGAATTTGAGCGTCGTGAGCAGCAAAAGAAAAATCACGCGATTCGTTGGGCAGCACATCGCTTAGCAGAGTACTTAGGAAGTATTGTAAAAGATATGACACCTGAGTCAACTGAGACTTTTGAACTAGGACCTATTACTAAACGAGATGAAAAAGTTAAATCTTTACCATCAGTAGTTTATGTAATGCAACCTCAATCTCAAATGGAAGAATTAGGCTATAATGATTTAGTTTATGGCTGGGATACGAATAGAATGTTACCAACATTTATGCATCCAAATGAGATATTGGATGGTGCGATTATCTCTGGTAGTTTTATGCCTTGTTCTTCAAAATGGTCGACTTATGATTTCCAAAATTGCCCAACAATCAAAGGGTTATACAACGAACACGGTAAAACAATAAATTTCTTAGGTGTTATAATGTCAAACTTAAACGTTGCTTTAGAGCAAAAGGAAAGAGCGGGTATGTTTGTTCAACAAATCGCTAGTAGTTTAGGTGCAGATGCTGCTATCTTAGCTGAAGAAGGTTATGGGAACCCTGACGCTGACTTCATTGAATGTTTTAGAGTTTTAGAAGAAGCAGGAATAAAAACTGTAGGAATGACAAATGAATGTACTGGTCGTGATGGTCAATCACAACCATTAGTTACTTTAGATGAATCTGCTGATGCAATTGTATCTTGTGGTAACGTATCAGCATTAATTGAACTACCACCAATGGGTACAGTAATTGGTGAATTAGATGCCTTGAAACGAGACGGCTTGTCTGGTGGATGGGAAGATGATGAAAAACTAGGACCTTCTGTTAAAGAAGATGGATCAATTATTATGGAAAATAACTCCATGTTCTGTGGCGATTCAGTACTAGGTCAATCAGTTAAAACAATGAGAGAATTTTAATTAGGGGGTGAAAAAATGAAAAAAGGAATTTTATATTTAAATCAATTCTTCGGTCAAATTGGTGGAGAAGATAAAGCTGACTATGCACCAACAATTCAAGAAGGTCAAGTAGGTGCAGGAATGCTTCTGAGTAATTTATTAGAAGATGCTGAAATTACACATACACTCATATGTGGTGACAACTTTATGGGCTCTAATGAGGAAGAGGCAGTTGAAAAATTACTCGGATTTTTAGAAGACAAAGAATTTGATATTTTCTTTGCAGGACCAGCTTTTCAAGCAGGACGATATGGTAATGCTTGTGGTGTCATTTGTAAAGCAGTTAAAGAAAAATTTGGTGTGCCAGTAATATCATCTATGCATAAGGAAAATCCTGGTGTAGATATGTTCAAAAAAGATGTTTTCATTTTTAAAGGTGGTGACAGTGCTGCTAAAATGAAAGATGATATGACAAAAATGGCAGAGTTCGGTAACAAGTTATTAAAAGGTGAAAAAAGTGAAGGTGCTGAAGCTGAGGGTTATTATCATAGAGGTATTCGTCATCAAGTTTGGTTAGAAGATGAAACACCAGCAGTTGTCAGAGCAATTGATATGTTGCTTAAGAAAATAAACGATGAACCGTTTACTTCTGAGTTACC
>DATFJG010000094.1:0-6976 GCA_035269305.1 Clostridia bacterium | reverse complement strand
GCATCGCCTACTAAAACCAATCGTGTCCCTTCTGTTAAAGCTTCTAGTACACTTTTCATTAAAGAGATATCCACCATTGAAGTTTCATCAATGATTAATACATCACAAACCAAAGGATCATTCATAGTTTTATTGAACATTAAAAAATTATCTGAACCCTTTGAATACTCTAATAATCGATGAATGGTTTTAGCTTCTTTCCCCGTTGTCTCAGACATACGTTTGGCTGCTCTACCCGTGGGGGCAGCTAATAACACTTTATAATCGTTTCGATTAAACATCTTTATAATAGAATTAATAATCGTTGTTTTTCCTGTCCCTGGTCCACCGGTGATGACAAGGACACCATTCTCTAAGGTCTCTCGAATGGCTTTTTCTTGTAAGTCATGTAAGCTAATACCTAAGGCTTCATTGATGGCCTTTAACTCTGCTTCAATATCAATTGGGAAGCGATAGAAGGCATTGTTCAGTTGGATCAGTTTATTCGCTACATAGCTTTCTGCCTCGGCTAAATATGGTAAATAAACAGCTTCTTTTCCCTGAATCATCTGTAAAACTAAACCACGTTTAATCAACAATTCTTGAATCTCATTTTCAATGAGTAGTTCATCTACATGTAACACTCTAGCACTGCGCTTTACTAAAGCTTCTTTGTATAAAAAGGTATGACCTTCATTTTGTGATTCCTTCAAAACATGTTTGATGCCACTGGCAATTCGAAAAGGAGATTCTAGTTCAACCCCCATTTTTTTTGCAATCCGATCGGCAATAACAAATCCAATGCCTTTAATATCATCGGCTAGACGATACGGGTTTTTATTAATCATCTGAATGGATTTTTCTTCATAGACATCGTATATTCTTGTGGCAAAGGTAGTAGAGACCCCGTATTTTTGTAGAAAAATCACCACTTCTTTCATGGCCATTTTTTCAATATATGAAGTTGTTATTTTTTCTAAGGTTTTTTCACCAATGCCATCGATTTCTAAAAGCTTATCTGGATTGTATTGAATAATATCTAATGTATCCTTACCAAATTTATCTACAATCCGTTCAGCATAAGCCGGTCCAATGCCATCAATAAAACCGGAAGCTAAAAACAGTTCAATACCATCTTCATCCGTTGGTAAAATAATTTGTGAAGACTGAACATTAAATTGCTCCCCATACTTTGCATCTGTTACAAAGTCTCCAAGAAAGGACATCATTTGTCCAATTTCTATAATAGGGATAATCCCTTTAACAAAAACCATTTCGTTATTATGATCAATAATAGCAATGCAAAAGCCATTGTCTTCATTTTGAAAAATGATTTCTTCTACTGTTCCTTTAATTTCTACTGACATAAAACTCCTAACAATTATTCTTCTTTATTAATTGCCCACATCTCAAAATGCTTAATAACCTCTCCTGAATCAATGACTTGTATTGGTGACAAAGTTTCTAATTCTAAGATTTTATCATTGGTATAAGTTTCAAAGGAGCAGCCATGATCAGGATACTCTTTTCCCATTTCATAATCAAAAAACTTAGTAAATGTATAACCACCTTCTGTGTATGATGCCCATCCTTCTTCATTATTCGTGCCAATTTTAAAAGCACTCTCATTATTTGTATCTTGTTTTAAAGTAAAACAATCTTCATAAAAGTTAATTCGTTCGTCCCCTAGGTGACAATAGGACCATACTGAAAATCTTTTAGTACTGAGTAAATCGTCTTTTCTTGTGTTCAAGGGTACTTTTGCAATACCACCGGTTCTTAAAATTGTAATGCCCCAAGCCGCTGTTTCAATAGGCCATTGTCCTTTATTGATGAGTATGTGTTCTAAACTTACTTTTTTGCCATTATCAACAAACTTTATTTTTAATTGTTTCTGTATAAGTGTTTTATCATTGACTACTTGTGTTAGAATTAATGTTTCGTCCTTTATCTCATAAGCCACTGCTTTATTATCAGGCATATATGTTCTTGGAAACTTTTCTGGTGTATGCCATAAGCGATGACCACCACGAATATACCAAGTGTCATCCCCATTCTCCTTAGAAATATTAATGCCTTCTCCTAAAAAGTTATGATCTCCTTTTCTTAAAAAACTAGTAATACGAATGCCATACTCTAAAGGGATTATCAGTTCATAAATATCATTTTCAACTTTCAAACTTTTCACTTCATTATGCATTATTTCTTGATACTTCATATCCTACCTCCATTATCAATACCTTTCTTATCTGCATACATTGCTTCATCAGCTGCTTTAATCATCTGATTAATTGTTTCGTCAGGTTTTGTTCTTATTGTATAACCTATAGCAGCTGATATACCAATAATCTTACAATCATCTGTTTCAATGACTGCCTGATCTGATGCCTGTCTATTTTGTTGAATCAACTCTTCAATTGCCTTTTGACTCACCGCTGGCTTAAACAACAAAAACTCATCACCACCAGTTCTGAAAATAGTCCACCCTTCAAAATTTTCTTTAAGTAGCTCACTGTATTTCACAATAAGTGCATCTCCTATTAAATGACCATATTGGTCATTGGTTTCTTTTAAATCATTTAAGTCGGAAATAATAAAGCCTTGTGGGTAGGGCATATCGTCTAATGATTTTTCAATATGATTCAAATAATTCCGGTTTCTCAGTTGAGTCAAAGGATCTAAGTATAGGAGTTTTTCTTTTTCCTTTAATAGCTTGGTTTGAGCTTTTTTATCAATTAATTCATTAAAGATTTTATATAATAAATATCCTATTATGAGTACGATTAACCCTAAGAAAACGATTAACAATCGCATACGCTCTTCTCGTGGAGAAACTAAATCTGGTGCTGAGGCTAAACCTTCAGCTCTTAATTTTTCATAATTAATTAAGTCAATTGATTTATCAAAAATACTGGTTAAGGCCTTTTGATCCTTATTGATCCCAAAATATAGAAAAGAGTTCTCAGATAAAACGCCTTTTTTAGATAGATTCTTGTAGTCAAGCTCGTTTATATAATATTCTGCTACTGTGTTGTTCTCAATAAAAAAATCTGCTTTTCCCGAAGCCACTAGTGCTAGGGAACTCATAATATCCTCGGTTTTAATGATTTTGGGATTAATTAAATTCTTATTTAATAGTTCTTCGTGCCAAAAGCCTTTAATGACTGCAACACGCTTCCCTTCAAGTTCATACAATGAAGTGATGGGTTCTTGTGAGTCATTACCATAAATACCATCTCTTTCTTTACTGAAACTTTTAGGAAAATCAAATAACTCTTGTCGGTCAACTGTTTTAGCCATATTTAAAACATCGACTTCTCCTCGAAGGGCTTTTTCATACATCTCATCAAAACTACCCCGCACAACCCTGTACTGAATGCCAGTAATCTCAGCTAATCGTTGAAATACTTTCCCTGCTACGCCTTCGTATTCTCCATTTGTATAATAATCAAAGGGGAGATAATCTGTTGGGACACCAACAACAATTGGTTCTTGATTTTCTAACCAGTGAATTTCATAAGGTGATAATCCAAGTATTTTTCTGTTGTACTGAATTTTAGTTTCAGTAATTGCTTGTTCTATAGATTCCTTGATCTTTTCATCGCTTAAAATCTTATTTAATATCTCTGATAGAATTCTATTTTCTTTTAAAGTTGATAAAGTCATATCTGAAGTGATATCTGGCAATTGAGTTAATAAGCGAACATTTTTATAGGTGTATAAAAATTCATAAACAATACCACCACCAGAGGTGATGAATCCTTGAATCCGTTTATTCTCATTAAGTGCTTCAAGAGCTTCTTCTTGAGATGTGAATGTAATCGTATTAAACTCTAAATTGGAATAGTTTTCTGAAAAAGCATCAATAATCATGTCCCCTTCAATAAAACCAATATTCTTTCGGTCCAAATCCCCAATGGTTTGGATATCTATAGATTCATTGGTAAATACTGCATAAGGGTACTGATGGATGGCTTTAGTAAAGGCCATAAACTCTTTTCGCTCTTCTGTTGCATTGGCGCCAAAAAGAATATCTACATTTCCATCAATCAAACCATTATATACTTTTCCCCATGATTGATTACCAATAATATCTATTTTTAATCCTGTCTCTTTTTCTATTATTTTTACCACATCAATAATGTAACCTTTTTCTATTCCACGAAACATAAAATAATCCATACCTGAATAGGGATCCAACCCAAGTGTAAAAGTTTGATTCTTATAGTTTTTAATATATTCTATTTCCTGATCTGTAAACTCATAAGCAAAGGTGGTTAAACTTAGTGTTATCAATAGTAAACAAATCAAAATTAATAATTTTTTTAACATAAAAATCCGTCCCCTTTAATTCATTGTTCAAATCGTATCATTAGGAAAATTGTATCATATTTTTGATTAATACTAAAGAGGATTTATTAACTAAGAATAAGATGATTAAGGGGTTTATTTCCTTCTTCTATTATAAATTTATTATAAAAATAGCTTATAGTTTTTTAGTCTATAAGCTAGTTATTACTTCTGTCCTAGAAAATTTAATTATATTTGATAAAACAGAGATTATTCCACTACTCTGTGATCGCCTACAGTTAATAATAGTATAATATGATTACCATCATATATCCAAGCAAATCTATATTCTTTATTCACTCGACTTTCATATACTTTTAGATTGTATTTTTTGGAAAGTGTGTAGTTTTTCTTTGTTTTTAACGAAGGGGAGAATTGATCTTTAACTAAGTGCCTCAATTGCTTTTTTAATGTCTTTTTGTTTCTTTTTGACAGTTTAGAGTATTCCTTCTTAAAATTCTCAGTATACTTAATTTCCACCATTAAATATCACGACTATTCATCTAGTGATTCCAATAATTCTTCAATTACCATTGCTTTTGATACATTACCATTTTTCACTTGTTTCAAAGCTTTTCCTACATCATCTAACCATTTTTTTTCAACTGTAACGACTGGTGTTATTACGATTTTTCCATCTTCAGTCATTTCAACTTCTAATTTTGAGCCTTCATGAAGTCCCATTTTATTCGTCAGTTCAGAAGGAATGGTTAATTGATTTTTTCTTCTTAATTGTGTTAACATCAGAACCTCCTTTTAGTTAGAATATCTTACTTTCTGACTTTATTATACACCCAATGTATATTTTTTTCAATTAATATTTAAATTGATATGAAAAAGCAATTAAAATTTTTAAAATAAAAAATCTCTTTAAACAATTTAGAAATAGTCATTGTTTAAAGAGATCATAGAATAGAATATTTTATTTTACTTTATAGATCCAACCTTCAGGTGCTTCAACGTCTCCTAATTGAATACCTACAAGGGTTTCATATAATTTTTTTGTTACTGGCCCTACTTTGTCTTCATCATAGAAAACAGTGAACTCATCTTTATGCTGAATGCCACCAATTGGTGTAATAACAGCAGCTGTTCCACAAGCGCCTGCTTCTTTAAACTCATCTAACTTATTAATGGAAACATCACGTTCTTCAACTGGCATATCTAAATATTCTTTTGCTACATGCATTAAAGAATATTTAGTAATACTTGGTAAAATCGAATCAGATTTTGGCGTAACAAATACATCATCCTTTGTGATACCAAAGAAATTTGCTGCACCAACTTCTTCTATTTTTGTATGAGTTTTAGGATCTAAATAAACACAATCAGCAAAACCCTTTTCAACAGCTTCATGGTGTGGTAATAAACTACCAGCATAGTTACCGCCAACCTTCGCTCGACCGGTGCCATTTGGTGCTGCACGATCATATTCCGTCGTCATAAAGTTTACTGGTGACATACCACCTTTAAAATATGGTCCCACTGGCACGGCAAATACAGAAAATAAATACTTTGGTGCTGGTTTAACGCCTAGGTTATCGCCAATACCAATCATAAATGGTCTTAAATAAAGTGTTGCACCTGTACCATATGGTGGTACATATTCTTCATTTGCCTTTACTACTTGCATACATGCATCGATAAATTTTTCAGTAGAAATAAACGGCATCATGATTCTTTCATTAGTTTTTTGCATTCTTTCAGCATTTTTATCTGGTCTAAACAATTGGATGCTACCATCCTTTGTTCGATAAGCTTTTAACCCTTCAAAACATTGTTGCCCATAATGTAAAGCACATGAAGATTCACTAATAGTGATTTGATTGTCTTCTTTTAATTGACCTTCATCCCACGCACCGTCTTCATAATATGATACATATCTTTTAGGTAAGTTCTTATACTTGAATGATAACTCATCCCACTTAATATTTTCCATTTTTTCCCCCTTTTAATCAAATAATCTAACTATATGATAACATAAATTACGTTTAAAATAAAATCATTAGGGTATATAATGAATACGTATTGCACCAAAGGAGGCAAAATGAACTCATTAATTATTTATTATTCATTAACCGGCCATGTAGAAGGATTTGTAGAAAAATTAAAAGACGCCACAGGATTTGAAATTCTCCAACTAGAAACTGTCTCTGAACTTCAGTATCGAGGGGTTTTAAGATATATTGTTGGTGGTTTTCAAGCAGTGACTGGGTACAATCCTGCTTTAAAACCGATTAACAAATCTTTAGATCAATATGATCATTTTATCTTTGTAACGCCGGTTTGGGCCAATACTTATGTACCTGTCTTTAACACACTTATGGACCAATATGATTTTTCACATAAAAAAATAACAGTCATCAGTAGTTCAAAGGATTCTAAAACAAAGGTTTACGAAAAGTTTGATTTGAAGCTGCCTCTAAGTACCATTACCAGACACTATAAAATTATTGATAGAGAACCAGAAGACCAAAAAAATATTGTTAATCAATTGCTAAAACAATTAAAAAATCAAGCACATCCCTATGAGTAGCAAATGAAATAAGGTGGCCTCTATGAAAAAAACATTATTACTTTTAATCATTCTAATATTCTTATCAAGCTTAAGTTTTGAAGCGATGTCTTTTTCTGCTGAAAAAAATAT
>DATFJG010000093.1:0-48474 GCA_035269305.1 Clostridia bacterium | reverse complement strand
AAGTGAAGGAGATAATGTTAATAAGTGGCCTAAAATGTGGATTATTTAAAAAAAGATGTTTACAAGTAAAATATAATGATATAATATATGTAAGTGATAGGTTAAATTTTGATTAAAATCAAATGTATATATATTAATATAATGAAGTGGTCAGTTATAGGAGGATAATAATGAAGTTTGAGTTAAAAAGCAATGAAAACAATTTAGTAAAATTTGAAGCGGTAATCGAGAATGATAAATTTCAAGAAGCTGTAACACAGTCTTTTAAGAAAAATCAAGGGCGATTTGACTTACCAGGTTTTAGAAAAGGTAAAGCACCTCGAAAAATGATTGAAATGCAATATGGTCAAGAGATATTTTTTGAAGATGCTGTCAATATAGTGTTACCTGAAGCATACGAAAAAGGATTAGACGAGTTAGCTTTAGAGCCGATTGATCGTCCAGAAGTTGATATAGTAGATATGGGTGCTGACAAAGATCTAACGGTTTCATTTGAAGTGGCTGTTAAACCAGAACCTAAATTAGGTCAATACAAGGGTGTTGAAGTTGAAAGCATCGATACTGTAGTAACTGAAGAAGATGTAGAAGAAGAGTTGCAGCAAAAAAGAGAAGAAAATGCAAGATTAGTAAATATAGAAGACCGTCCTGTACAAGAAGGCGACAAAGTAATGATTGATTTTGTTGGTAGAATTGATGGTGAAGCTTTTGAAGGTGGGTCTGCTGAAGGTCATGAGTTAGAAATTGGTTCTGGTTCTTTTATTCCAGGTTTTGAAGAGCAATTAGTTGGTGCAGAAATTGGAAGCGAAGTAGAAGTAGATGTAACTTTTCCAGAAGATTACCAATCTGAGGACTTAGCTGGTAAAGATGTAGTGTTTACTGTTAATATTTTAGGAATTAAAGCTAAAGAATTACCAGAATTAGACGATGAATTTGCTATAGATACTTCTGAATTTGATACCTTAGAAGAATATAAAGCAGATTTAAAAGAAAAAATGCAAAAGTCTGCTGATGAAAGTGCAGAACGTGCCATTAGAGACAAAGTTATTGAAAAATGTGTAGAAAATATGGAAGTTGACATACCAGAAGTAATGATTGAACAAGAAATAGAAGGTATGGTAAGAAATTTTGAACAGCAATTAAGTCAACAAGGTTTAAATCTTGAACAATATGCTCAGTTTACAGGGGGAAGCGTTGACGATTTAAAAGAGAGTATGCGAGAGGATGCAATAACTCGAGTACAAACGGGTTTATTATTTGATGCAGTGAAAGAAGCTGAATCAATAGAAGCTACTGAAGAAGATATCCAAGAGGAATACGAGAAGTTTGCTGAAGCTCAAGACAAAACTGTTGATGAAATTAAAGAATTACTTGGTGGAAATGATGATTATCTTAAAGATTCTATTGTTTCTAGAAAAACAGTTGATTTCTTAGTAGATAATGCTAATATTAAGTAGTTATTAATAAACAAAAATTTGGAGGGATACAATGAGCAATTTAGTGCCTATGGTAGTAGAACAAACGAATCGTGGAGAAAGATCATATGATATTTTTTCCAGATTACTTAAAGATAGAATTGTCATGTTAAATGGTCAAGTAACTGATGCACAGGCCAGTTTAGTAACAGCACAATTATTATTTTTAGAATCAGATGATCCTGATAAAGATATAAGTTTATATATAAATTCACCTGGCGGTTCAATTACTGCAGGAATGGCAATTTTCGATACAATGAACTATATTAAATCTGATGTATCTACAATTTGTATTGGTATGGCTGCAAGTATGGGAGCTTTCTTATTAGCTGCTGGTGCAAAGGGTAAAAGATATGTATTACCTAATTCAGAAGTAATGATTCATCAGCCCTTAGGTGGCGCTCAAGGACAGGCATCAGATGTAAAAATAAGAGCAGAAAGATTATTAAAAACTAGAGAAAGATTAAATGAGT
This sequence comes from Clostridia bacterium, assembly GCA_035269305.1. Classification (GTDB taxonomy): domain Bacteria; phylum Bacillota; class Clostridia; order Peptostreptococcales; family Acidaminobacteraceae; genus DATFJG01. The sequence goes on along the minus strand of DATFJG010000093.1, from coordinate 46,529 downwards.
TATTAAGTGACTTAACTGGTCAAGAATTAGAAAAGATAGAAAAAGACACTGAACGAGATAATTTTATGACTGCTGAAGAAGCCGTGAATTATGGACTGGTTGATGAGGTAATAACGTCAAGAAAATAGGAGTGGATTATATGTCACATGAAAAAGATAAACATTTAACGTGTTCTTTTTGTGGTAAGTCTCAGGACCAGGTCCGAAGATTAGTTGCAGGACCCAATGTTTATATTTGTGATGAGTGTATTGAGTTATGTAATGAAATTTTGGTAGAAGAGGTGGGTTCTGATTTAGATTTCAATGACTTACCCTTACCAAAGGAAATAAAAGATACACTAGATGAATATGTTATTGGTCAAGAAAACGCAAAGAAAACATTAGCAGTTGCTGTTTATAACCATTATAAACGCGTTAGAACAGCGGGAGATATTAAAGATATTGAATTGCAAAAAAGTAATATTTTACTGATTGGACCCACAGGGTCAGGTAAAACACTTTTAGCCAGTACTTTAGCGAGAACTTTAAATGTTCCTTTTGCTATTGCTGATGCAACTACTTTAACAGAAGCTGGTTATGTTGGTGAAGATGTTGAGAATATTTTATTAAAGTTGATTCAAGCAGCAGATTACGATATTGAAAAAGCAGAAAAAGGGATCATTTATATAGATGAGTTAGACAAGATTTCGAGAAGAAGTGAAAATACATCTATTACTCGTGATGTAAGTGGTGAAGGTGTACAGCAAGCATTATTAAAAATGATAGAAGGTACAGAAGCTTCAGTACCACCTCAAGGTGGACGAAAGCATCCTCATCAAGAATTTTTAAAAATTGATACGACAAACATTTTGTTTATTTGCGGTGGTGCTTTTGACGGTTTAGATAAAATTATTGCAAAACGTATTGGTAAAAAAGCTATGGGCTTTGGCGCTGAGATTAGAAGTAATAAAGACTACGGTATTGGAGAATTGTTTGAAAAGGTTGAAACACATGACTTATTAAAGTTTGGTTTAATTCCAGAACTAATCGGTCGAATACCTGTTGTAAGTTCTTTAACGGAGTTAGATGAAGAAGCACTTGAACGTATTTTAACGGAACCAAAGGATTCTTTAGTTAAGCAATATCATAAGTTGCTAGAAATTGATGGTGTTGATTTAGAGTTCACTGATGAAGCAATCCATGAAGTTGCAAGATTAGCAGTTAAAAAGGAAACTGGTGCTAGAGGTTTAAAAGGAATTTTAGAAAAAATTATGTTAGATATAATGTATGAAATTCCATCATTAGACGATGTTAAAAAATGTATTGTTACAAAAGAAGCTGTTCTTTTAGAGAGTCAACCAGAATTGGTTTACAAAGATGTTGATTCAAAGAAAAGTAGTTAATTAATAATGATGCGAGTCTACTGACTCGCATTTTTAAATAAGATGAAAGGGGTAATTATGACTGAATTAAGCAATAAAAATAATGTTCCATTAATTCCGCTAAGAGGTCTTTCAATTTTGCCTTATGAGGTAATTCATTTTGATGTTGGAAGAGAAAAGTCTATTAGAGCTTTAGAAGAAGCGATGATGAATGATCAATTAATATTTTTAGTTTCTCAAAAAGATGTAAGAGTTGAGAAGCCTAAATCAGAAGATTTATACGAGTATGGTGTGGTTTGTCGTGTAAAGCAGATGTTAAAATTGCCTGGAGATGCTATTCGTGTATTAGTAGAAGGAAAGCATCGTGGGAAAATAGAAGAATTTGTAAGTGATGAACCCTATTTTGAGGTTGATATAGAAGAATATTTTAATGATTTTGTAGAAAAAAATAATGAACTTGAAGCACTCATGCGTTCAATACTAGATACCTTTGAAGACTATGTATCAGTAAATTCTAGAATTACGCCGGAGATATTGATATCAGTATCATCTATTGAGAACCCTGAACGTTTTGCAGATATTGTTGCTTCTAATATAAATTTAAAATTAGATAAGAAACAAGAGTTAATTGAAGCCGTTGATATTAAAAGACGGTTAGAGATTATTTTAGATCTAATTGCCAAAGAAAAAGAAATACTTGAAGTTGAAAATAAGATTAACTCAAGGGTTAAAGGAAACATTAATAAGCGCCAAAAGGATTATTATTTAAAAGAAAAAATAAAGGTCATTCAAGAGGAGTTAGGTGAAGATTTTTCTTCTGAGAAAGAAACTGAAGAAATGCTTAAAAGGCTTGAAGCCCTTGAACTAGATGAGAAAATTACTAAAAAGATCGAAAATGAAATCAAAAGATTATCAATGATCAATCCTTCAAGTGGTGAGGGAAATGTTATTAGAACTTATATAAACTGGGTTCTAGACTTGCCATGGAATGAGGAAACTGAAGACAATTTAGATTTGAAAGAAGCAAGAGGAATTTTAGAAAAAGATCATTATGGTTTAAAGGATGTTAAAGAACGAGTGCTTGAATATTTAGCTATTCGCAAATTGAAGAATTCAATGAAAGGTCCTATTATTTGTTTAGTAGGTCCACCAGGCGTTGGAAAAACTTCTATCGCTAAATCTATCGCAAGAGCACTTGGACGTAAGTTCCATCGTATGTCCCTTGGTGGCGTAAAAGATGAAGCTGAAATCAGAGGCCATAGACGAACTTATATTGGTGCGATTCCAGGTAGAATTATTAATGGTATTAAAGAAACCGGTACTAAGAATCCTGTTTTCTTATTTGATGAAATTGATAAAGTGAGTAACAGCTATAAAGGCGATCCTGCTTCAGCATTATTAGAAGTTTTAGATCCTGAACAGAATAAAGAGTTTACTGATCACTATTTAGAAGTCCCTTTTGATTTGTCGAAAGTTTTGTTTTTAACAACAGCGAATGATTTAAGTACAATTCCGAGACCTTTAAGAGACCGTATGGAAATAATTAGAATTCCTGGTTATACTGAAGAAGAAAAGTTAAAAATTGCTGAGAAATACTTAGTCAGTAAGCAGCAAAAAGAACATGGTATTTCAGAGGATAACTTAAAACTTTCTGAAAAAACTCTACGGGCGATTATTAATAACTACACAAAAGAAGCGGGTGTACGTGAGTTAGAACGAAAGATTGGTAAGCTTTGTAGAAAAGCTGCCGCTAGAATTGTTAGTGAAGACCAAGAACGTGTAAGAATAGATATGAGAAATTTAAAAAATTACCTTGGTATACCAAAATATAGTTATGACTCTATTGAAGAAGAAAACCAAGTTGGGGTTGTTAGAGGTTTAGCTTGGACATCTGTTGGTGGTGACACTTTATCAATTGAAGTAGCAACCATGAGTGGTAAAGGGAAATTAGTTTTAACTGGAAAATTAGGGGATGTAATGAAAGAATCTGCTAAAACAGCTCAAAGTTATATACGATCTATTGCAGATGAGTATAATATTCCAGCAGATTTTTATAAAGATCTTGATATTCATATTCATATACCTGAAGGTGCCGTACCTAAAGATGGTCCATCAGCGGGAATAACAATGGCTACAGCAATGATTTCTGCTTTAACAGGTATTAAGGTAGATAAGACCATTGCAATGACTGGAGAAATCACTCTAAGGGGTCGTGTGCTTCCAATTGGCGGGTTAAAAGAGAAATCTCTAGCAGCTAAAAGAGCTGGAATAAAAACTATTCTAATGCCTTATAAGAATATTAAGAATTTAGAAGATGTACCAGATGTTGTAAAGAAGTCAATTGAGTTTATACCTGTAAAAACAATGGAAGAAGTATTAGAGCACGCTTTGATTAAGGAAGATAAAGATGAAAATAAGTAATACAGATATAATAATTTCGGCAGCTTGGAAAGATCAGTGGCCTGAAGATAAAACACCAGAGTTCGCTTTTGCCGGACGTTCTAATGTAGGAAAGTCATCACTCATTAATATGTTGACAAATCGTACGAAATTGGCAAGAACAGCTTCAAGACCTGGGAAAACAAGAATTATAAATTTCTATGATATTGATGGAAAAATTAAGTTTGTGGACTTGCCAGGTTATGGATTTGCAAGGGTATCTAAAGCTGAAAAGAACAAATGGAGTAAAATGATTGAAACATATTTATCAGAACGAGAGATTTTATTACAAGTTTTATTATTGGTTGATTTAAGGCACCAACCAACTAGTGATGATATCATGATGTTTGATTGGATTAAGGAAATGGGTTTCAATGGTATTGTTATTGCAACTAAGGCAGACAAAGTCAAAAAATCCGTTTTACCTAAGAATATCAATCGGATTAAAAAGACACTTAATATGACAGAAGATGATTTTCTATTACCAATTTCTTCTACTAAGAAAATAGGAAAGTACAAGTTCTGGGATATGATCAATCAACTTTTAGAAGTTAATGGTTTTGAACAAAGATTCGAAAGACAGTAAACAATTTTAAGAGAAGCCTTATGGCTTCTTTTTTCTTTGAGTAAAAATCTTATTGCATTAAAAAAGGACCTATTTTAAATAGATCCTTTATAATATACTAATTATTTACTTACTTGAGTCAACACTTTTAAATACATTTTTAATCTTATGGTCAACTGTTTCTTCAACAGCATCTCTTGCAGGTCCTAAGTACTTTCTAGGGTCAAAATTACTTGGCTTTTCAGCAAAAGCTTCTCTTATTGAACCTGTAACTGCAATTCTTAAGTCTGTATCAACGTTAATTTTACAAACGTTGTAATCAGTACAAGCTCTGCTTAGCATATCATCAGGTACACCGCTTGTATTTTTTAAGTCTCCACCATACTTATTACATTTTTCTACAGCTTCTGTGTATACAGAAGAAGAACCATGTAATACTAATGGGAATTTTTCTGGTAAAAGATCCATAATTTCTTGTAATCTGTCATAAGCTAATTCTGGTTCGCCTTCAAATTTATTAGCGCCGTGTGAAGTACCAATAGCAATCGCTAGTGAATCGCATCCTGTTTCTTCAACAAATTTTTTGGCATCTTGTGGATCCGTATAAGTTGCATCTTCTTTACTTACATTTACATCATCTTCAACACCAGCAAGTTGTCCTAATTCTGCTTCAACTACAACACCTTTAGAGTGTGCATATTCAACAACTTCTTTAGTAATTTTAATGTTTTCTTCTAAGGGGTGGTGTGATGCATCAATCATAACAGAAGTAAAACCTAAATCAACACACATTTTACAAACTTCAAAGTTTGCACCATGGTCTAAGTGAAGCGCAATATCAATCGTTGAATCTTCAACAGCAGCATCTACCATCTTTTTGATATAAGTTGGTCTTGCATACTTGATTGCACCTTCTGAACACTGAATGATTACTGAAGATTTATTCTTTTCAGCTGCATCAATAATGCCTTGAAGAACTTCCATGTTATTGATGTTAAAGGCACCAATAGCATAACCATTTTCATTTGCTTTTCTGAACATTTCTTTAGTTGTTACTAAACCCATATTTTCCTCCTAAATCTTATCCATTAATATCTTCTACATGTAATCACTGGGGTACTATTACACTACTCTATTATTTTATATTACCTCAGAGTAAATTTCAATCAAATTCTTATGAAATTAACGTTGACCAGCCAGTGTGTAAATCATATCATCTAGTGTTTGAGATGTATTTAATACAAATGTTCCAGATTGCAAGCTAGCACCGAGTTCAAGATCTTCTACTCGGCTAATAAATACACTAGTATCTTCGATTAATTCATTATCTCTTAATTTTTTTGCGATGGCATAACCTGTTGATCCACTTTCTATAACAATGGTTACTTCTTTGTTTGATTCTACAGAAGTGTTCTCCGTTGCATTATTATTTTGATTTGAGTCATTGCTTTCATTTGCTTCACTTTCTTGATTATTATCAGATTCATTAAATTCAGGTTTTATAATGATTTCCTCAACATCGTCACCTTCATTAATTGGTTCTTCTGGTTCATCAACTACAGCTGTTTCAGTAGTCTCTTGATCATTAAAAAAGCTGAATAGATTAACAGACATGGCATCGGTTATTTTTATTGAAATAACAGTCGTCATAATTACAATAATTAGTATGACTAAAGCAAAATCTGTTAAGTCATAAAGTACATCTTTAATTTTTTCTAGCATCGTAACCTCCAATTCCAATACCTATTCTTAGAATACCATAATTTTAGTTAAAAAACAATTGAATAAAGGCTATTTTAAAGGAATAGAGTAAGAATAACAAATGGTATATTTAGGACTAAAAATTTAGTTAATCTATAAATAGCTTTTAAAACAAACGTGTATTTGATATAATTAAAGTTAATAGCAAGAGTAAAAAATAATAAGTATTAATAGATCTTAGTATAGGGGATTATTGAAGAAAGAAGGCGACATCTGTGGGACAATTTATTCGATTAAAACCAGAGCATAAAACCATTTATAATCAATATATCGAAAACAATTTTTACGAAAATCTTTATTTGAATTTAGATTTTAATAAAGATTTTAAATACAGCCCATATGACAAAAAAAATGGTCACTTCTATGGTTATTTTGAAAAAGATTTACTTTTAGGTGTTTTTGTCTTTTCAAATAATAGTATTCTTCATTTATCTTATGTTGATGATTCCGTTTTGAAAAAATTAGATTTATTGAGAGCCATTAAGAAATATAAACCTAAAATTATTAAGGGCAAAAAAGAATCAATTGAAAAAGTAGTTAAAGTATTCGAGAACAGTATAATCAACTATAAAGTTAATGATTACGATATAATGCAGCATTCTGGAATCGAGGAGTTTTCTAGTGGGAAAAGTTGTCATGTGACACCTCAATTACTAAATAAATCATTTGATTTTTTAGTAAATGTTGAACGTTCTTTTGAAAGAAATCCTAAATTATTAAATGATATAAAAACAAAATTAATTAAGAAATATGAAAATAATGAGTATTTTGCTTTTCAAGAAAATGAACGGATAATTTCACAAGGTATTCTAGAAAATAAAGGAAAAAATTTTATTGTAATTGGTAGTATCTATACTGACGAAAAAAAACGTAAAAGAGGCTATGGGAAAAGAATAGTACAGTTATTGATTAATGAAGTAATTAATCGGGGTAAGATACCATTATTACTTGTAAAAAAAGAAAATTCAGTTGCAATAAATTTATATAAGCAGCTAGGCTTTCAGAAAAAAGCTGATTTTCAAATAGTAGAATTAAAGATTATATAGAGATAGACAGATCGGAGAAAAATTATGGATGTATCAAAAAATGTTTTGGAACGATTAATATCCAGATATGACTATGGTGGCGTTTACGAAGCACTAGAAGAATATGAGTTAAAAGATACAGATTTAGCTATATTAGCAAATTCAACACGCTATGCGGTTAATTTTGATTTTAAGACTTCCAGTAGAATTCTTTATGACCTTTCAGATGAACTTGAAGAAAACTACTTAGTTAAAGATCTAAAGAACAATTTGCAAGATCTTATTGATGGACAACCAGACGAGTTGTTTTCTGAGTTATTAGATAATATACGTTTCCAAATAAAAAATGAAGAATATATTGATTTTTTAGGTAGAGTCTATCGATTTAGAGAAGCAATATTTAAGTATATTTTTGTTAGAAAATCAATTAATCGAAAGTCTTTTTCTCTACATAATCGGGCCATGGAAAAGAGAAATATTTTAAGAATTTTAAGAAAAAAATATCATATTAATAATGGCAATCTAGTTTATGCCATAGTTGATTATATTAAAAAACATTGTAAGGATGACTATAAAATTAATGAAGTAAGTAAAACACTAACAAATGAGAAGTTGAATAACCTAATTGAGTTACGAAATTCTTCAATTGTTGGCCATGGCTTTATAGGGGCAAGTATTGACGATGTCTATAGTGTCTATGGTAATCCTGAAAACGTACTTGAGGACTTTGTTGAATGTTTAAACCAACTAGGTTTTGTAACATCAAATGATAAGTATCGTAAATTAAATCACCTCATGTGTGAACTTCTAAAGGAATTGTAGAATGAATAGAGAACTTAAGTCTTATTTTGCAATTGTTTTCTCTGCATTCGTGATAACAGTAGGTATTCTAAATTTTTTTTCTTTCTATTTAGTATCTGGAAGCTCAATGGCTCCAACATTAAAAAATAATAATTATCTTATTGTTAAGAAAGCATTCTTGAGCAAAGGAAAATATGAACGTGGGGATATAATTGTTTTTAATGCAGCAGTTAAGAATAGTCTGCAAAATGAAAAAGAATTAGTTAAAAGGGTTATTGCAATACCAGGCGATACTCTAAAAATAGAGAATAATAAAGTTTATGTGAACAACCAAGTCATTAGGGAAGACTATTTAGAAGAAGAAAAAACCTTAGGAGAGATAGAATTAACAGTTGAAGGGGACAGTTATTTCGTACTTGGAGATAATAGAATGATTAGTCTTGATAGTCGGGAAGGTTCTATTGGATTAGTAAAAGAGAAGGAAATAATGGGAGAGGTTATTATTAAAATGTTTCCATTTGAGCGGATAGGAGATGAAATATATGAAAATTGATATTCTAGGTATTGGTAAAGTTAAAGTAAAAGAAGAAAGTACACTGGAGGATATTCTAATTCTTTATAGAAAAAAGGAATGGCCTATAGTTGTTGCTGCATTAGTAAACAATAAACTAAAAGAGTTAACATTCAAACCAAAAGCTGGCGATCAGATAAGATTTGTTAATCTGTCTGATACTGATGGTGGAAGAATTTATCAAAGGGGGTTATCTTTTTTACTCATTAGAAGCGCAAAAGAGGTTTTTGAAAATATTGAAATACACATCAGTCATTCTTTGTCAAAAGGCTATTACTTTGATGTAAAGTATGATCGGATATTACGTGAAGAAGATATTGAAAAGATATACAATAAAATGAAGTTAATTGTTGAGAGAAATGAACCATTTAAAAAATTGACTGTATCAAAGACTGAAGCAAAAGAAATATTTACTCGTTTTAATATGGATTCGAAAAAAGATCTCATGGATTATCGTGAATATGATTATATTAATATCTATCAAAGTGATTGGATGAAAGAATATTTCTTTGGTTACATGGTGCCTTCAGCTGGTTATTTGAAAATATTTGATTTAATGTTATATGATAATGGAATCATCTTAAGAGTACCGACAAAATTCTCGCCTTTTGAGATTCCAGAATTTGTTGAATCACCTAATATTTCACAAGTATTTAAGGAGTACAAAGAATGGGCTTCTATTATGGAATGTACATATGTATCCCATCTAAATAATATAATTAAAACGAATGGTTATAAAGAATTAATCCAAATTTCAGAAGTATTTCAAGAGAAAAGAATTGCTGAAATAGCAGATATAATTACAAAACGTAATAAGAGAGTTGTATTAATAGCAGGGCCTTCATCTTCTGGTAAAACGACATTTGCTAATCGTTTAAAAATTCAATTGAGAGTAAATGGTTTAAAGCCAGTGACTTTATCAACGGATGATTATTTTGTTGAAAGGGAGCAAACACCGATAGATGAAAACGGAGAGTATGATTTTGAAACAATAGACGCAGTAGATTTGGATTTATTTAATCACAAATTAAAATCTTTGCTACAAGGGGAAACGGTAGAATTACCTGAGTTTAATTTTAAAACTGGAAAAAAAGAATACAATGGTAAATTTATGGCGATTGATTGGGATCAACCGATTATTATTGAAGGGATTCACGGCTTAAACCCTAGACTAACATATGATATTTTTGAGAAGGATAAGTTCAAAATATATATTAGTGCACTAACGCAATTAAATATTGATAAACATAATAGAATTCCAACAACAGATGCTCGGTTGATTAGAAGAATTGTTAGAGATAATAATTATCGTGGTCGTAGTGCTAGTGAAACCTTAAATCAATGGAATTCTGTTCGAAGAGGAGAAGAAATTCATATTTTTCCTTATCAAGAAGATGCAGATCTTATGTTCAATTCAGCTATAATATATGAGTTAGCAATAATGAAAAAACATGTTGTACCATTATTAGAGGCAATTGATATAAAAGATCCTATGTATATGGAGTCTATTCGATTATTAAAATTTTTACAGTATTTTGAATCCATTGAAGATGATACTTTAGTACCATCCAATTCAATTTTAAAAGAGTTTATAGGCGGAAGTATCTTTAGGTAAAGTTGAGGTGAAGGGATATGGCTATCAAGAATAGAAGGATTATTTTAGGGATTGAGTTGAGTCTTTTTACTTTAAGTATAGTTTTTACATGGATACTGTTCAATTCACCAATCTTAAATGATTTAGAAAACATTCTTAGGTTCTCATATTCTATAAGAATTCTTGAATTATTAAATCTAATATTATTAACTGGAATTGCTTATAGTTTATATGAATGTATGATGCGTGAAAGCACTTTTTACAAATCTATAGTTTTTATTTTGCTTCTACCAATGTTGTCTCTTGAGGCCTTAAATATTTTTAATCGCCAACACAATATTTTATTATATGAGTTGGTTTTAATCTTGTTGTTTAGTGTGTTAATCATTAGAAGTTTATCAGATGCTGATTTGAAAAAGAAAAACTATAAATTAACTATTTTTATCAAATCAATTTTTATAGTACTAGTTGCAATGTTCTATGGCAAGAAAATATTAGATATTTATCAGATACTCTTTCTAAGTATTATCTTCATTTTTTTAGGGTTAAGTATATTTAAAATGAAGTACCACAAAGAAAATATGAGTCTTTTAATTGGGCTAGTCATATTAGTGAATAGTTTAGTAATATTGCTATCCAATAATATTATCGTAGAATCTGTTGAGATTTTCACTTTTGATATGATTCGATTCGTTGGCTTAATACTTGTATTTTCAAGATTATTTATAATTAATCAACACCGTACCCATGAATTCATAAGTAGTAGAGAAAAACAAATCAAATTATATGCAGATAAAATTAATCGAGTAATCGAAAAGAGAACGAGAGAGATAGAGAAAATGAATGAAAAATTAGATGAAGATTTAGAGTATGCTAGAAGTATTCAACAATCTTTATTACCTGAAAAGGAAGAATCCTTTAGTGATGTATCCTTTATATCAAATTATTTTCCATGTGAAAAACTCAGTGGGGATTTTTATGATATTTTCAGAATAGATAATAAACATATAGGGATGTATTTATTAGATGTTTCTGGTCATGGTGTATCAGCAGCTATGTTGACTATGTTTTGTAAAAATTCAATCATATCAGGGGAACGATTAATCAGGCGATACAGAGGCTTGAAACCACACAAAAACTTAGAGCATTTCTACAATTTATTTAATCGTGCAAGCTTTCCGCCTGAGACACATATGGTTATGTTTTTTGCAGCTTATAATACAGATACAAAAGTTTTAAAATATTCATCAGGGGGATTGAACTGTTACCCAGTGCTTAGAAAAAGTAATGGTGAAATTTATGAGCTATCTGATAATAAGGGCTTTCCCATTTCTAAATTAGGAGAACTGTATACACCTGAATATACAAGTAGCTCGATTATTTTAGAGGATCAGGATCTAGTATTTTTTTACACAGATGGGTTAATAGATTATATTAAAAACCAAGTCATTGATTATGATTCCCTAATTGAAATGATTAAAAACAATAATGATGCAAGAACAATAGACAAAATTCTACAAGAAAAGATAGATAATAATAAAAATCATCTAAGTGATGATATAACATATTTTATAATGGAGGTTTAAGATAATATGAATATAGGACCGCATATATCAGCAGCAAAGGGATATTTAAAAGCTGTTGAAGAGGCAATTGCAATGAAAGCAGATACATTTCAATTTTTTACTAGAAATCCAAGAGGAGGCAATGCAAAGGCTTTAGACTTTGAAGACATTGAACATGCTATAAAGTTAATGGAAGAGAATAAAATGGTACCACCATTAGCCCATGCACCTTATACTTTGAACTTGTGTTCCGCTAAAAAGCGGGTTAGAGAATTTTCAAATGAAATGTTTGCAGATGATCTTAAGCGTATGGAATCATTGCCTTCAAATTTATATAATTTTCATCCAGGCAGTCATACTGGTAATGGTGTGGATAAAGGAATTGATTTAATTATTAAAGGTTTAAATGAGAATATGTTTGAAGAGATGACAACAACTGTATTATTAGAGACAATGTCTGGTAAAGGTACAGAAATTGGTAGAAACTTTGAGGAGATTAAAAGAATAATCGATGGTGTTGAGTTAAGTGATAAAATCGGTGTTTGTTTAGATACATGTCATATTTTTAGCGCAGGGTATGATATTGTTACTGAATTAGAAGATGTTATTGAAACATTTGATGAAGTGATAGGTTTAGATCGATTAAAAGCGATTCATCTAAATGATTCATTAAAACCTTTAAGTGCTAATAAAGACCGACATGCAAGAATTGGTGAAGGGCTTATTGGAAAAAATGCTATTATCAATATCATAAATCATCCAAAGCTAAAACATTTACCTTTTTATTTAGAAACGCCTAATGAGTTTGAAGGTTATAAAACAGAAATTCATATGTTGAAAAAAAATTATAATGACTAAAATAAGAAAAGACTTAATCAAAAAGATTGAGTCTTTTTTTGTGATTTAATTTTCAAAATATGAAATATATTAGTTGAAATTTTGTAGTTTTTAAGGTATTATTTAATTGAAGTCGGGTGTGTCCGCGACTCGCAAACACTAGGAGGACCTTATAATGACTACTGAAGAAATAAAAATATTTGCAAAAACTATCGGTGTCGATTTAATTGGTTTTACAGATGCTAGTCCTTTAAAAGGAATAGAAGAAAAATTTCTTAAAAGAAAACTAAACAATCAAATATCAGAGTTAGGGCCTAATAGTCTAGAGGAAAAAACTAGTCCAATTAGAATGCTAGATAGTTGTAAAAGTATTATTACTATCGGGATACCTTATGAACTTACTGACTATCAAAAAGCTAATAAATATGGTCACATGTCATCTGGTGGCATTGGTACTGATTATCATAAAATCTTATGGTCATCCTTAGAGAAAATAGTTGAATATATTGAAAAAAATAGCAAAGAAAAAATTAATTATAAAATATGTGTTGATACTTGTCCTTTATCAGACCGTGCAATTGCTTTTAGCAGTGGTATAGGTTACTATGGCAAGAATAATTTTATCATTAGTAAGAAATATGGATCAGCAATCAATATCGGTTACATATTAATTGATAAAGTCTTTTTAAAAGCAAAGGATATAATGAAAAATCAATGTGGTACATGCACATTATGCATTGACTCTTGCCCAGGGCAAGCTATTGTAGCTGATGGTTTCGAAATTAATCAATGCATCTCACAGCTAACTCAGACAAAAAAAGAACTAAGCTATTTTCAAAGAGAGTTAATGGATAAAAACATATACGGTTGTGATATTTGTCAAAGGGTCTGTCCAAAGAATGCGGACGTTTCAACTCATAATACTGAACAGTCACAAATAGATTTAATTGATTTAATACACTTAAGTAATAGTGATTTCAAAAATAAGTTTAAGGATAGAGGCTTTAGTTGGCGTGGCAATAGTGTGATTAAACGTAACGCGATTATTGCACTTGGCAATGAACAGGTAAAAGAAAATTATGATGAATTGTTGTTTTTACTAGACCATCCATCGGTAACATTGAAAAAGTATACCTTATGGGCACTTTATAAAAGTGATAAAAAAAGATTTAATAGAATTGATATAACTAATAAGGATTTAGCCATAGAGAAAGAGAGAATATTGGAGTATTATAAAAAAAAGTTAATGGGGGGAAAACATGAAAGTAATTGAAAAGTTTGAAAGAAAACCTGGTGCCAGACTATCAGAAAGAGAGATGCCTGAAGTTGGGCCAGGAGAAATTTTAGTGAAAGTTTTGGCGTCATCTATTTGTGGAACGGATTATCATATTTATAGTTGGGACCAATGGTCTCAAAACAGAATCAGTCCACCACTTGTAGCTGGTCATGAGTTTGCTGGAGAAGTTGTTGAAGTCGCAGAGGATGTTTCACGTGTCGCCGTAGGGGATCATGTCTCTGCTGAAACACATATTGTTTGTGGTGTTTGTGAATTTTGTAGAACAGGTAAAGGACATATCTGCCAAGACACAAAAATTTTAGGGGTAGATATGGATGGTGCTTTTGCTGAATATGTAAAAATTCCAGCAGAAAACGCTTTAATCAATGATAAAAATGTATCTGCTGAGTACTTAAGTATTCAAGAGCCTTTAGGCAATGCCATGCATACTGTATTATCAGGGGAAATCATTGGTAAAAGTATAGCCATTGTTGGTTGTGGACCTATTGGTCTAATGGCTGTTAATGTAGCAAAAGCTGTTGGTGCACGAAAAATTATTGCTGTAGAAGTGAATGAATATCGATTGAATTTGGCTAAAGAATTAGGAGCCGATCTTGTAATTAATCCTTTAGAAGAAGATGTTGTTGAGCGTATTATGAGTGAGACAGATGGCTTAGGTGTAGATGTAGTGGCTGAAATGTCAGGTAATGCAAAAGCAATTCAACAGGCATTTAAATACATTAAGCTTGGTGGAAGAATGGCAATGCTTGGCATTCCTAATAATGAAGTTAGTCTAAACATAGCAGATGATATTGTTTTTAAAGGTATCACAATTCACGGGATTGTTGGAAGAAAAATGTATGAAACATGGCATCAAGTTCAAGGGTTAATTGAATCTGGTCGTCTTGATCTTGATAAAATCATTACCCATAGAATTAAGTTTAGTGATTTTGAGGAAGGTATGGAGTTGATGAAATCAGGTAATTGTGGAAAAGTAGTTTTATTGCCAGATAATTAAAAAGGGGGATTTTAAAATGTCAAATGTTCATAATTTAAAATATTTACAAGAAAAAATTCAAGAGTTAAAAGATTCAGGCACTTATAGAAAGTTAGATACACTGCAAGGGGCAAATGAACCTGTAATCATGTTAGATGGTAAGGAAGTTATAAATATGTCCTCTAATAATTACCTAGGACTTGCAACGAATGAAGCGATGAAAAAAGCAGCAAAAGATGCCATTGATGCTTATGGTGTTGGTTCTGGTGCTGTTCGTACAATTATTGGAAACATGGATATACATGAAAAGTTAGAAAGAAAGCTTGCTGAGTTTAAAAGAGAAGAAGCCGTAATGGTTTTTCAATCAGGCTTTAATTGTAATGCTGGCGCTATTCAAGCCATAACTGAGCGAGGTGATTTAATTGTTTCGGATGAGTTAAATCACGCCAGTATTATTGATGGTGTTAGACTTTCAAGAGCGGATAAAGTAGTATTTAAACATAGTGATATGTCTGACCTTAAACGCGTTTTAGAAGAGAAAAGAGAAGAATATAATAATTGCTTAATTATTACTGATGGTGTTTTCAGTATGGATGGCGATTTAGCTAAGCTACCTGAAATTGTTGAACTTGCTGAAGCTTATGACTGTATGACATATGTAGATGATGCACATGGTTCAGGTGTATTAGGAGAAAATGGTAGAGGGACAGTTGATCATTTTGATTTACATGGACGCATTGATTTTACGATTGGCACATTATCAAAGGCTATAGGCGTTATTGGAGGATATGTTGCTGGTAGTCAGGTGATGAAAGATTGGTTAATTAATAGAGGTCGACCTATTTTATTTAGTACCTCATTACCACCAGCAGTTGTAGCAGCGGCAACGAAATCTGTAGAATTATTAATGGACTCTTCAGAATATACAGATAAGCTTTGGAGTAATGCTAGGTTCTTTAAAGAAAAACTAGGTAAACTAGGATTCAATACCGGTAAAAGTGAAACACCTATTACACCGGTGATTATTGGTGATGAAGCCAAAAGTTTAGAATTTTCTAAAAAATTATTTGAGAAAGGTGTATTTGTTTCACCAATCATATTTCCCACAGTGGCTAAAGGTACCGGACGTGTTAGATGTATGATTTCTGCAGCCCATTCAGAAGCAGATTTAGAAAAAGCAGTAAAAGTGTTTAAAAAAGTTGGAAAAGAGATGAATTTAATATAAAATAGAGAGTAGAAATGAAAGTTTCTACTCTTTTTTTATAAAAAGAGTTATTTTATATTTGATTTGGGTATAGTTAATGTATAATATAACTATAAAGATTTACTAGCCATGAGACAATAATACAACAGGAGGCGTCATATGATGGAAAAATCAGAAATATTATTAGAGAGTGGAACCGGTGAAGTTGAAGTATTACATTTTAGAGTGCAAGGAGAAAACTATGCAATCAATGTTGTAAAAGTTAAAGAAATTTTGCATATTAACAATATATCAAAAGTACCAAATTCTCATCCTGCTATTGCTGGTGTTAGTTTGATTCGTGGTGAAGTCATTAGTGTCATTGATATGGAGTATATTATTAAAGGTACATCAATGAAGAACATTGAATCAAGTATGAATCTTGTATGTGAATTTAATCAATTAAAAGTTGCTTTTGCAATAGATGAAGTTTTAGGAATTACGCGGGTTTCCTGGAGTGATATTACTAAGCCAGATGATGTTACTGCAAATTCATTAGTTATTGGAAACATAAATTATAATGACATGATTTTAATGTTATTAGATTTTGAAAAAATAGTTATGGATATTTCTCCGAAAACAGGTATCAATGAAAGTAGAATAGAGAATATTATTAAGAAGGATAGAAGTCCTTTTAAAATAGTATTAGCAGATGATTCACCTCTTATCAGAAATGTTCTTAAAAAAGTATTATCGTTAGCAGGATTTGAGCATATGATTTTCTTTGATAATGGTGCCGAAGCACTCACCTATCTTAAATCTAAATCTAAAGAGTATGGTGAAGATTTCACAAAAGAAATTAACTTGTTAATCACTGATATTGAAATGCCAAAACTAGATGGACATGCATTAACTAGACGATTAAAAGAAGATAGAGCGACAAGAGAGTTACCTATTATTATATTTTCATCATTAATTACTGATAGTCTTTACCATAAAGGAGAAAATGTTGGAGCAGATGCTCAAATGAGTAAACCAGAAATTGATGGTCTAATTGATGAGATTGATCGTTTATTAGGAATTTAAATAAGGCTTATGCCTTATTTTTTTTAGAAAAAAACTCATTATTTTTATAAAAATATTATATACTAAGAGTAAGAGAGGTGTATTAATGAAAAAAAATATATTAATTTTAGTATTATTCATAATGATGCTTTTTTTATCAGCGTGTACTTCAGATATTTTAGATACGAAATCATTATTACAAGCACCAAAGCTTTCAAATAAATATGTAGAAATTCAAAAAACTTTAGATAATTTACTAAGTGATTATTCTTTAGTAACACCGCAAAAAGGTCTAAATAAAGAGGCTGTTTATCTACTTGATCTTTATGATGATGCAGAAGAAGAAGCTATCATTTTTGTTAGGGATAACGAAAGCTATGAAATTAAAGTCATAGTTTTACAACGAGAAGAAAATGAAAGTTGGGTAGAAAGAAATACTTTTTCAGGTATTGGATTGAACATTAATCGAGTGGATTTTAGAGATTTGGATGGCGATGAAAACAATGAGCTTATTATTGGATGGGAAGGGTCAACATTAATTGACCGTGGTATTTCTGTATATTCTATTAAGTCTAATGAATTAGTTGAAGTTTTTAATAAAAATTATACAGCTTATACAATAGAAGATTTAGATATTGACGGGAATGACGAGTTATTAATTATTAACCTAGATAAATCAAAGGGGATTTCTAATGCAGTATTATATGATTTAGATATAGATACAAAGTCTATGTACTATGTTGATCAGGTAAAAATGGATGGCTATGTTAATGGTTACTACAATATTACTAGTGGTTATGTCAGTCCAGAAAAAAAAGGTGTTCTAATTGATGTAAATATTGGAGCCCATGCATCATATACCGATTTAATTTTTTTTCAAAATGGACAATTAAGAAACATTTTTTATAATACAAAATGGGAATATACAGACATAACTTTTAGGCCTTATTCTATAAAGTCAAGGGATATAGACGATGATGGTATTATTGAAATACCACTTTTGAGAATTCCTAAAGGCTATGAAGAAACACCTTCAATTGAAGTGCCTTACATTACTGCTTGGATGGAGTGGAATGGTTTGTATGGTCTTAAGTTTGATCAAGAATCGTATATGAATTCAAGTAATAATTTTATTGTTTTTTTTCCAGAAGAATGGCGATATAATATCACATTAACAAGTGAAAAAGATCGCTATATATTTGATTATTACTCATTTGTGAATAAGAAAAGTTATTTTATTTTTGAAATTATTGTTCTAGATAAAGAAGAATATTATGGTAATCCTAGCCAGTATAATAAATATAGAATTATCGATACATTAATTAATCGAATGTATCTGGTAAAAATTGATGATAACATTCCAGAAAATGTTGAAAGTATAGATTTTGAATATATACTTAAGAATTTTAAACATTTAAATTAGTGACGGATTAGGAGAGGTTTTATGGCAAATATTTTAGTTTTAGAAGATCAAGTAGAAATAAGAGAATTTATTGTAATTAATATTAAAAGGCAGAACCATCAAGTTTTTGTAGCCGGAACGGGTGAGGAAGCCCTAGAAATTGTTCATAATGAGAACATAGATTTAGCAGTATTAGACATTATGTTGCCTGGCATCGATGGTCTAGTAGTATGTAAAGAAATTAGAAGAAATAATAAATATATGGGAATTATTATGTTAACAGCTAAAGGTTTAGATTCTGATAAAGAAGAAGGTTTTTTAAGTGGTGCAGATGATTATATTATAAAACCTTTTAGTCCTAAAGAGTTAATTCTTAGAATCGATGCTATTTTAAGACGTGTAGACATGCTAAAGAGCGATACCGATAGTCGGTATTCTAAAGGGCCCTTTGTAATAGATTATGATTCTAGAATGTTAACTAAAGATGGGGAAGAAGTTGAGCTAACGCAAATCGAATTTTCTATTATTAGTTTTTTAACTAAAAATGAAGATAAATCTATCTCTCGAGAAGAAATGTTAGATGAAGTCTGGGGGGAGAATTTCTATGGTAGTTTTAAGATCGTTGATGTAAATATTCGTAGAATAAGAAAAAAAATTGAAGATGATCCTTCTGAGCCGAAGTATATTAAGACCATCTGGGGTTATGGTTATCGGTGGTCTGTAGATGAATGATATTAGTGGTATTAAAAAGAGATGGTTTATTAATTATACATTGATAATCCTAGTCGTATTTATTATTATTGAAGGTTTTTTTCTTGTTGGATTAAATAATTTTTATCATAAAAATGCTTATAATCTTCTTGTTGATCGAGCAAATGTTACTGTTGAATTTTATAAGAAATATTATGATACAGACTTATATAATATTGAAGAAATTTCACAATTATTGATTAATAATTATACAGATCAAGAGATAGCTGAAATACAGATATTAGATTTAGATGGAAATGTATTAAAGAGCAGTAATGAGTTTTTAATTGATGAAAAGTCTAGTTATCCTGAAGGCGTAGAAGATGGAATTGTTGATGAAAAATATATGATGCCTGGTACTGGTGAAAAAGTAATTTCTGTCTATGTACCTTTAAAAAACAGTGCGGGAACGGTTATTGGTATACTAAAGTATACATCATCATTAACATTAATTGATGCTTCAATTAACCGATTGTTTACTTACTCTTTAGGGCTTCTAGCTTTGCTTATTTTGATCTTATCTGTTCTAAGTTTCTTTTTTACTAGGACCTTAATTAATCCTATTGAATCAATAATTTCAGCAACTGAGAAATTAGCCAAAGGTGATTATAATACCCGAGTAGCTGAAGATTTTAAAGACGAAATGCAAACATTGGCAATATCAGTTAACCAAATGGCTGAAAAAATACAAGAAAGTGAAAAATCTAAAAATGAGTTTATTTCATCAATTACCCATGAAATTAGAACGCCTTTAACTTCAATTAAAGGCTGGAGTGAAACCATTATAACTGGTGATATGAATGATAAAGAAGAGATTGAAGTAGGTTTAGGTATTATTATTCGGGAAACAGAACGGTTGTCTTTTATGGTGGAAGAACTGTTAGAATTTTCTAAACTAGAAGCTGGAAACTTAAAAATTTTCAAAGAGAAAGTGGAAATTGTAATGATGTGTGAAGATATAATATCTCTTTACAAAGGCAAATTTAATAAGAAAAACATAGAAGGGAAAATAGTTTGTGATCAAGGGTCAGTCTATCTAAAAGTTGATAGTAATCGGATAAGACAAGTAATTATCAACATTTTAGAGAATGCTTATAAGTTTAGTGATTATGACTCAGAAATCATTATTAATATTTGTGAGTTAAAGGATCAAGTGATTATTAAAATAGTAGATTTCGGCATTGGAATTTCTGATAAGAATCTTAAAAAGGTGTTGAATAAGTTTTTTAAAAGTGATTCTAAACATGCTGGTAGTGGGTTAGGTCTTTCAATATCTAATGAAATAGTAAAACTACATGGCGGTTATATAGATATTAAAAGTCAATTACATGAAGGTACTGAAGTCAGTATTATTCTTCCAAAATAATTAGTGAAAAAGAAAGGTGATTTGATGATTTTAAAAGGAAAAGAAGTAGCAAAGAAGATTCAAGAGTCAATAGCGGAAGTCACTCAAAAGGAAAAGATTGCTCTAGCAATATTGGCCATTGGTGAGAATAAATCAGCAGATGCTTATATAAAAGGCGTCCTAAGAACAAGTGAAAAATTAGGTGTTGAAGTTAAGTTAATGAGATTACCAATGGATATTTCAACTGAGCGTGTGATTAATCATATTGAAAAAATTAATAATGATGACAGTATAAATGGTTTGATGATTCAGATGCCATTACCTAAAAGTTTAGATCAAGAAAAAGTTATTAACGCCATTGATTATAGAAAAGATATTGATTCAATGACAGATAAAAACCTAGGAATGGTTTTAAAAGGTAAGTCAAATGGTTTGATGCCTTGTACGCCTGTAGCAGTCCTTGAAACATTAGATTATTATGATATAGATGTTACTGGATTAGATGTAAC
The DNA here is from genome assembly GCA_035269305.1 of Clostridia bacterium. Taxonomy (GTDB): domain Bacteria; phylum Bacillota; class Clostridia; order Peptostreptococcales; family Acidaminobacteraceae; genus DATFJG01. The sequence continues at coordinate 25,484 of DATFJG010000093.1, read as the reverse complement.
TGTTATTGGGAGAAGCAACATTGTAGGTAAACCTGTGGCAGCATTATTAACGAATAGAGGTGCGACGGTAACGATCTGTCATTCTAGAACAAAAAAATTAAAAGAAAAAACAAAAAGTGCAGATTTAGTAATTGTTGCTGTTGGGAAAAAAGATTTTTTGTCAAAAGATATGGTTAGTGAAAAATCAGTCGTTATCGACGTGGGCATAAATGTAGAAAATGGTAAACTTTATGGAGATGCTGATTATGATGCCTTAAAGAATTATGTAAAGGATATTACGCCTGTACCAGGTGGTGTTGGTTCAATTACAAATACGTTACTCATTCGTAACACTGTTAAAGCTTTTCGTTTAAGTAGGAGGTAATTGCTTTATGGTATTAATACTTGGTGTAGTAGTATTAGCAGGATTGATTGTATCCTTATCATTTATAACAAAGGATAGTGAAGAAAGTCATGTACAAAAAATTGTTAAACAATATGATTTACTTAGAAAGAGTATAATAAAAACATTTAAAAAAGAAGGTGAACTGCCTTCAAATTTATCAGGAGTGAATAATATAAAGGAACTAGGTCTAACCTATCCTTTTAAAATGGATAAGAACGGGAAATTTATACTCTTAAAGATTGAAAAAGAGTCCTTGGCAAAAAGTATTTTACAGCAAGTATCAGATTTATCATATTATGAAAAACCTATGCTATATTTTAGTATTTACGGCAAAAGTAATATTGTTGAACCCAGTGTTGAGATTAAAGTAAGCCCAGATAATATTACTACTACAAGTCATATTAAATATGATTATAAAGAAGTGAGTAAAGCGAATCATAATATTGTAGAAGAAGTATGGCATGGCAATAAAAATTGTTTTCCTTCGGCTGGTGAGTACGAAGTAACTTTGAGAGTAAGAAATAATCAAAATGTCTGGTCAGAGAAAGCTAAAAAAATCATTACTGTAACGGAAGAACCCGGGATAAAAAAGATTACAAGTTCAAATAAAATTCTATTTATAATATACAACAATGGGCAAGTTAAGTATCAAGCATTTTCATCAAATAAATTAAAACTGCCAGTCTCTGAAAAAATCTCAGTTTATGATGCTGTAGAAGGGGTTTTAAATATTTCAATGAATTATGACCATGCTTTGGTTTTAAGAAATGATCGCACAGTAAATGCTGCTGGTAGTAATGGTTATGGACAATTGGCTTTAAATACAAAGATTGATAAATTCAGTTTTAATAAAATCTGGGGATTAGAAAATGTTAAGAGTGTTCAGACGGGTGATAAAATTTCTGCTGCCATGACTAAAAGTGGCTTATATCTATGGGGTAAAAATGACGATAAGCAAATTGCTTTTACGACACAAGTGTACTATGATATGCCGCAAAAATTCAACCAAGTAAAAGGAATTGAAGAATATTCAGTTGGTAAAGATCATATTTTATTTAAAACGAAATCCGGTAAGGTCTATTCACAGGGATGTAATGATTATGGACAACTAGGTAATGGGTACTCTGATAATGTTTTAGAAATTCAAGAAGTCTTACTACTTAATACCAAACTTATTCATGCAGGAGATGAGTTTTCATTTGCAGTGAGTGAAGATGGAAAACTTTTTGGTTGGGGTAAGAATAATTATTATCAGATGGGAATGCAAGGGGCAAGGGTAAAAACACCGATCGTAATTAATGATTTAAAGGATGTTATATATATTACCTCAAGTGAAAAGATAATAGTTGCTGTGACGGATAGAGGTGAAATTTTTACATGGGGAACTTATATTAATGGAACAGAAGCCACTGAGTTTATTAAACCTCAGAAGTTAGAAGGCGCTGATTCCGTAAAAGGCATTACTATTTGTGACAATAGAGTATATGTTTTAACAATTGATGAAGAACTCTATGTTGCTGACCATGGGTTAAAACTTCAGAAAATAGAGATACGGTAAGTACAATAAGGAGGCATCAGTGAATATTTTAATTTGCCCGGATTCATTTAAAGATTCATTAGAAGCCATTGAAGTTTCAAAAGCTATCGAAAGAGGAATCAGAAGCGTAAATAAAGAATATACAATAGAAAGAGTGCCTCTTGCTGATGGTGGAGAAGGAAGCTTAGATGTACTGATTAATAATGCAAATGGCAAATATAAAAAAGTAAAAGTGAAAGATCCTTTATTAAGAGAAATTGATGCATTCTATGGCATTATTGATGAAACAGCTGTCATTGAAATGGCAAGGGCTGCTGGGTTAGATTTGTTAACAATAGATGAGAGAAATCCAATGATAACGTCAACCTATGGAGTTGGACAACTACTAAAAGATGCATTAGACCAGGGCATACGAAAATTTATAATTGCAATAGGAGGCAGTGCTACAAATGATTGCGGCGTAGGTCTAGCAAAGGCATTAGGTGTAAAGTTCTTAGATGAATTAGGAAATTCTATTGAAGCAACAGGTAGAGGGTTATCTTCTTTATATGAAATTGATGATAGAGATATTGATCAAAGAATACTGGCCTCAGAAATAAAAGTGATGTGTGATGTCAATAATCCTCTTCACGGTAAAAATGGCGCTGCTAATGTTTATGGGAGACAAAAAGGTGCCAATGATGAAATGGTCAAAGTTTTAGATGATAATTTAAGACATTTTTCTAAGATTGTTGAAAAAAAGTATAAAAAAGATATTTCAAAAGTTCCTGGTTCCGGTGCTGCAGGGGGTCTTGGTGCAGGATTAATGGTTTTCTTAAAAGGAGAGTTAGTTTCAGGTTTTAGTACAATTAGTGATATTTTAGACTTAGAAGAACGCATAAAATCTAGTGATCTAATCATCACTGGTGAAGGAAAAATAGATTCCCAATCCCTTAACGGAAAAGTTGTTATTGAAGTTTCAAAAATAGCAAAAAAATATGAGAAACCTGTCATTGCATTTGTTGGTAGTTATGAAGGTGACTTAAGTTCATTTCATGGGAAGGGTTTAACTTCTGTTTTCTCTATATTACATAATCCTATAAGTTTAGGAGAGGCATTAGATAAAAATAGGACAAAAGCATCCTTAAGTAATTTAAGCGAAGAAACAATGCGATTATATCAAGGGACAAGAAGATAGGAATCCTTGAAACAATTCTTATTAAAGTTGTTTTTACAGAGTTATTTATGATATAATAGTATATAACTTGAAAGGAGCTTATTTATGATTGAGAAGAGACGTAATAGTCGTTTACCAGTAGATATTACATTAACAATAGAAGAGTTATATAAGCAAGACCATGTAAAAATTGACAATATTAATGAAAAAATTCATGTAGTTGATATTTCAAAGGGTGGTATTGCATTTGAAGTAAATAATGATTTACCATTAAACTTTTATTTTAATTCAAAGATTAAAATAGATGATGAAAAAAGTTTTTTTAGCGTGTTAAAAATTATTAGAAAAGATAAAATTGAGAATGGTTATCGGTATGGTTGTGAGTTCGTTGGTTTAGCAAGTGTTCTTGCGTCTTTTATTGATGATTATGAAGAAGAAATAGAAGAGTGTTAATCAAAAGGTTAACACTTTTTTGGTTCATGAGGTGATTTTATGAAAGTTTTACTAACATATAATTATGGTGATGAAGCATTAAAGAAAATTAAATCACTTGGTTATGAAATTATTCTAAAAGAAGAAAAAGGATTAGTCTATACAGATGATTTAGAGGATGTAGAGGTATTGGTTTGTTATAATCCTTTTGATACATTAGATATCAGTCAAATGAAATCTTTAAAATGGATTCAACTCTCATCAATTGGTATTGATCAGCTCCCTAAAGAAGAACTTAAAGATCGACATATTATTGTTACAAATAACCAAGGCGGCTATTCTAAGCCTATGGGTGAATGGATAGTATTAAGCATTTTAGAGATTTTAAAGAATAAAAAAGCAATTTATAAGAACCAGGAAAATAAAAAATGGAAAATGTATAAAAATTTATTAGAGCTAGTTGATAAAAAAGTTTTATTTTTAGGCACAGGTACTATTGCTAGAGAAGGCGCTAAAAGACTACAAGGATTTGAGTGTGTAATCCATGGGGTAAATACATCAGGTCATGATGCAGATTATTTTGATAAAGTTTTTGAAACAACACAAGTAAATCAGATAATATCTGATTATGATGTTGTGGTTTCTACATTACCTAAGGTTGAAGCCACTCAACATTTTATTGATAAGGATTTAATGCACTTAATGAAAGATGATGTAATTTTAGTGAATGTTTCTCGTGGCGAGATTATTGATGAGATGGCTTTAGTAGAAGCATTGAATAATGGCAAATTTTTAGGTGTTAGTCTAGATGTATTTAAAAATGAACCGCTAGATGAATCTTCGAAATTATGGGACTTTGAAAGAGTCTATATTTCATCACATAACAGTTGGATTTCAGAAAGAAGAAATGAAAGAAGATTGGATACTATTTTAGAAAATATGAAACGCTATAGTGAAAATGAACCACTGATTAATCAGAAAAATGTGACTAAGGGGTACTAAAATGAAAAAATATGTTATCGATACACATGTTCATACAGTTTCTAGTGGACATGCTTACTCAACATTATCGGACTATGTTGAACAAGCAAAAAAGATTGGCTTAGAAATGTTTGCAATTACAGACCATGGGCCTGAAATGCCTGGTGCATCTCATTGGTATCAGATTGCAAATCAAAGAGTTATACCTGAATTTATTGATGGTATACAGGTTTTAAAAGGTGTTGAAGTAAATATCATGGATTATAATGGGACTTTGGATATACATGATAATCTATTAGAGAGATTAGACTTGGTTATTGCAAGCTTGCACCCACCGTGTATTAAACCAGGTTCAAAAGAAGAAAATACCAATGCCCTGATCAATACAATGAAAAATCCTAATGTTCATATTATAGGACATTCTGGGAACCCAGAATATGAAATAGATATAGATGCCTTTGTTAAAGGGGCAAAAAAGTATAATTGTGCCATTGAAATCAATAATTCATCAGATAATACCTCAAGAATAGGTAGTAATGAGAATTGTGTTGCTATTGCAAAAAAAGCTAAAGAATATGGTGTTTTTATCGCAACGGGTAGCGATGCCCATTATAAATCATATTTAGGAGATTTTAGTGAAGTTGAGAAGATTATTGATGTTGTTGGTATTAGTGAAGAGCAAATCTTAAATACTTCAACTGAAAGATTATTAGATTTTTTGAAAAGTAAAGGAAAATAAATGAAAAAACGTGAACTAAGAAGTTTATATTTATATGAAATTGAAGAAGATTTAGTCAAAAACGGATTTAAAAAGTATAGAGCAAAACAAATATACAATTGGGTTTCTAAAAGTACAAATAACTTTGATGAAATGAAGAATATACCAAAGGATTTGTTAGATTATTTAAGAAATAACTTTATCCTTGAGAATATGACTATAGAAAAAGTTGTTAAATCGAAGGATAATACACAAAAATTTCTATTAAAGTTAAAAGATAACCATGTGATTGAAACCGTTTTAATGAAATATAGACATGGTTATTCTATATGTATTTCAACTCAAATTGGGTGTCAAATGGGTTGTCAGTTCTGTGCTTCGACAATCGGTGGTAAGGTAAGAGATTTAACTCCAGGAGAGATGTTAGGTCAAATTATGACCCTTCAAAATTATATAGGGGAACGAATAGGGAATGTTGTCTTAATGGGTTCTGGAGAACCTCTTGATAATTATGATGCGGTTCTTAAGTTTTTAAAGTTGGTAAATGATGATGATGGGTTGAACATTTCTCATCGGAGTATTACTTTGTCAACGGTGGGTATTGTACCTAAAATCTATGAGCTTGCAGAAGAATCACTTCAGATTACTTTAGCTATATCACTGCATGAAGTAGATGAGTTCAAACGAACGGCTTTAATTCCAGTAAATAAAAAATATTCAGTTAAAGAAATCATAAAAGCATGCAAATTTTACACAAAAAAAACAAAAAGAAGAATAACTTTTGAATATTCTCTCATTAATGGGGTAAATGATAATATGGAAACAGCAATTGCATTAGGTAAATTATTAAAAGGCATGTTATGTCACGTGAATTTAATACCAATTAATGCAGTTGTTGAGAAAGATTTCAAACCCTCAAGTGAGATTAATATAATTAAATTCAAAGAAACGCTTGAGAAATTTGGAATAGTGACAACTATTCGAAGAGAAATGGGAAGCGACATTAACGCAGCGTGTGGACAACTAAGAAATGATTTTATAAAATAGTATTCAGTTAAGTCACTACTATTAGGTCATTGCTTAGGTAATGTTTATGAAGGAGGAGATTTATATGGTTAAATTAATTGCAGGTAAAAAAGGTAGCGGAAAATCAAAGCAAATGATTAAGTTAGCTAACGAACAGTTAAAGAATAACAGTGGAAATGTTGTTTTTTTAGACGACGATGACAGAAACATTTTTGACTTGAATCATGATGTACGGTTTATTGATCTAAGTGAATACAAGGTAAATAAATGCGATGGATTTCTAGGATTTATCAATGGTATGATTTCACAAGATTATGATATAGATACTGTCTTTATTGATGGAGTATTAAATATAATAGATATAGAATTTTCTCAAGTTGCGGATTTAATTCAGGAAATTGACAATATTGGTAATAAACGCAATATTGATTTTTATATAGCGATTAGTCACCCAATTACAGAGCTTCCGAATAGTTTAGAGCGTTATTTATATTAATGAATTGATTGAAAAAAGGTGGGTGGGCATAGCCCATCTTTTTTGTTACTAAATTTTAATTTTATTTTACAATTTCTATGATACTATATACATAGAAGAGTCAATTTATAAGGAGGCTATTGTGGGAAAACGAATAATGGTTTGCGTTACCCAACAAAAATCATGTGAAAACCTGATTAAAAAAGGGAGTGAATTGGTTGAAGACCCATCTGATGAGATTTTTGTAATTCATGTAATAAAAGATGGTTGGCGATACTTCAGCGAAATGAAAGAATCAGATGCCTTAGAGTATCTATATACTGTTTCTAAGGAAGCAGATGCAGAATTAATTGTTTATAAATCTGATAACATTGAAAAAACACTATCAGAAAAAGCTAAAGAGAATCAGATTGATACTATTGTTTTAGGTGAATCATTAGAAAAGAAAAAACAACAGAATATGATTGAAAGATTAAAAAAACAAATAGACTTACCCATTCACTGGGAGATTATTTAGATATGAGTAGAGGGATTAATCTAAGGATTAATCCTTTTTTGTGTGATAAATGATTATTTCAATTTTTAACAGTATTTGATATAATAATAAAAGGTGATTAATATGACAAAGCGTTACAGAAAATATTCGGCGTATCTAAAAGAGAAATATGGAGAAAAAGTATATAAGTTACCAATCAATTTACCCTTAACTTGTCCCAATAGAGATGGAGAGATTACAACTGGTGGATGTACTTTTTGTTCAGAAATAGGAACGGCTTTTGAGAACTTAAGTAGTGCGTTAGAAATAAAAAAACAACTAAATTTAAATAAAGAACGAATTGGTAAGAAATACGGTGCTAAGAAGTTTATTGCTTATTTTCAAAATTTCAGCAATACTTATATGCCAATTGAGGAATTTGAAAAATCATTAAAAGCGGCTTGTATAGAGAATATAGTAGAACTTTCTATTTCTACACGACCGGATTGTATTAGCGATGCTTACTTACAAGTAATGGATCGAGTTGCTAAAGAAAAAAATGTTAACATCTCTATTGAGTTAGGCCTTCAAAGTATCAATCATGAAACCTTAAGAAAAATTAATAGAGGCCATACTTTAGCAGAGTTAATTGATGCTGTGCTGCGAGCAAAAAAATTTGGTTTTAATATAACAGTGCATCTAATAGGTAATCTACCATGGGATACAAAAGAAGATTTTATTGAAGCAGCTAAGATTCTATCTGCTTTACATATTGACCAAATAAAAATACATTCATTATTTATTTTAAAAGATACAGTTTTAGGCGATCAATATTTAAATAATGAATTTGAGTTATGCAGCATGGAAGAATATATTGAGAGAGTCATTGAGTTTATACGACATGTAAAGAAGGATATTGTCTTGCAAAGGTTACTTGGTCGTGCCCCAGAAGACGAAGCACTTTTTTGTAATTGGTCAACAAGTTGGTGGAAGATTATGAATAGAATTGAAGAGATTTTAGAGAAAGAAGATATTTATCAAGGAGACCGATGTAATTACTTAAATGGGAAAGCTTTGAATAATTAAGAAGGTGAAAAAATGTGTAAATTACTAATTTGGGACATTGATGGAACACTGCTACATTGTGGCGGTTCTGGAAAAAATGCATTAGAAAAGACTTTTGAAGAACGGTATAGTATTACTAAGGCTTTCGAAGCTGTTCAAATGGCAGGCAAAATGGATAAGAACATTTTGGAAGAAGCACTAGAAAAAAATAATCTTTCAAATGAAGATATTTATGAGATTATTTCTCATTACGGCGTAAACTTAAAAAAAGAACTTCAAAACAATAAAGAGTTTAAGTTGTTACAAAATATTAAAATAAATTTGCATAAACTGTCAAAAGATAATAGAATTTATAATGTGATTGCAACAGGTAACTCAGAAGTTGGCGGCATTTTAAAGCTAAAGAAAGCAGGATTAGATGAATATTTTTCCTTAGGTAGTTTTGGGAATCATTTTACAAAACGTAATCTCCTTGTAAAAAATGCCATTAATGTTGCACGATTTAGCTATGACATTGATTTCAAGAAAGAGAATATATATATGATTGGTGATACACCTGACGATATATTGGCTGGTAAAGAAAATGGTATTAAGACTATTAGCGTTGCTACAGGTGGTTATTCAAAAGAAAAATTAGCAATCAATAAACCTGATTATTTGTTTGATACTTTACCAGAAAATTTGATGGCAGTATTATTTAATGGTGGTGATTAACGTGAAAAAAAGAGTAAGGGAATGGAATCAGTTTTTATTACCTTATCAACAAGCAGTAGAAGAACTAAAAATTAAGTTTAAATCTATAAGAAAAGAATATCGTGATATGAGCAAGTATTCACCGATTGAGTTCGTGACAGGACGTGTGAAGAAAATTTCAAGTATCATTGAAAAGTGTGAAAGAAGAAATATTAAAATTGATGAGATAGAAGAAGTTATGGAAGATATAGCAGGCATTCGAATCATGTGTCAATTTAAAGATGATATTTATAATGTCGTAGAATTGATTCGTGACAGAGATGGAAAAGACTTAGAGATTTTCTATGAGAAAGATTATGTTTCAGATCCAAAGGAAAGCGGCTATAAGAGTTATCATATTATTATAAAGTATTCAGTTCAAACAGCTTTTGGCGAAAAGAATATTTTGGCAGAACTTCAAATCAGAACTTTAGCTATGAACTTTTGGGCAACAATAGAACATTCTTTGAATTATAAATATCGAGAAAATATTCCAGCAAAAGTTAGAAAACGGTTAATGAGTACTGCTAGAGCAGTGACTATTTTAGATGATGAAATGTGTGATATTAGAGATGAGATTATAGATGCCCAACAGATTTTTGAGAAGAAATCAAATGTAGTATCAGAAATAAATACAAATCTAAAAAGATTAGAGAAACATTGTTCTGCAAGTAAAGTCAGAAAATATAATCAAGAATTTAATGATGTTTGGGAAAGTGGCAATAAAGAGGACTTCGATGACTTGCTTTTAAGAATTAAAGGAGAAATACCAATGTATAATCTAGTTAAAGAAGGAGATGACGAGTAAATGTCAATATTCGTTATTGGAGATTTACACTTAAGTTTTTCAAATGATAAACCTATGGACATCTTTGGTGACCATTGGGATGAGCATTATAAACGAATAAAGGAAGACTGGGAAAAAAGAGTAAAACCAGATGATCTTGTTTTATTGACAGGAGATACCTCCTGGGCCATTAGTTTAGAGGAAGCCCATGAGGACTTTAAATGGATCGATCATCTTCCTGGCCAAAAGATCATTATTAAAGGCAATCATGACTATTGGTGGGCAACCTTAAAAAAAATGAATAGCCTATATGACTCCATTCGTTTTATTAATAATAACTATTATGAGTATAAAGGAACTGCTATATGTGGTTCTAGGGGATGGGTCTGCCCAAGAGACGCTTCTTTTACGGAACACGATGAAAAAATATATAGTCGGGAATATCATCGGTTAAAGTTATCTATTGATAGCGCCTTAAAGGATGGGCATAAAAATATTCTTGTCATGATGCATTATCCACCAACAAATGACCAAAAAGAAGCGTCTGAGTTTACTCAGCTCTTTCAAGAGAAAGGTATTAAGCATGTTTTTTATGGGCATTTACATACAGAAGATTCATTTGATGCAGGTTTAAAAGGTGAGTATAATGGTGTTAATTATTACTTAACTTCCTGTGATTTTTTGGATTTTAAGTTATTTAAGTTTAGATAGGAGATTTATGGAAGAAGAAAAGCTAGAAGCTTTTATTTCCTTTAGGAATGAACTAATCAATCAATTAGATCATGGGGAAATCAATAAGTTTGATTTTGTAAGAAAAAATTATGAATATATTTCAAAATATGAGGTGAACCCATATGGGCCTATTGACAGTATTAGTGGTGCAGCTTTTGCTTATCAGTATTTCAACTCAAAGGCAAAGTATTATTTATCAAAGGCCTTTGAAATTGAGTTAAGAGATCCTGAAGAAGCTTATAAGTTAAGAGAATTGGGTTTTGAGAATTATGAGTATAAAAATAACGTAATTAAGAAGGTATTAGAATTGATTGATTATAAAAATGTAGAAGCTTTTTATATAGAAATGAACTCAAAAGCTTTAGAAGGGGAATTATTTGAGATTGTTTTACTTGATTATGAAAAAATGATTTTTCATACCAAGGACCTTCTAATACTTAATCGTTTAAAAAAGAATAATTGTTTTTCGAAAGAAGTAAAAAAATCTCTTATTGATGAATATATAAATAAAAAATATTGATTACACTCTCTTTTTCTAGGTATATATAGAAAAAGAGGAGGGGATTATATGTCAAAGTTAAATGTAGGCGATACACTAACAATGCAGACAGAAGTAACTGAAGAATCTGCTGCTTTAAACTATGGTAGCGGAAACTTAAAGAATTTATTTGCAACACCGAGTTTAGTGGCATTAATGATTGAAGCCGCTTCAAAATTAGTAGATGATACCCTTGAAGAAGGTTTAGTTTCAGTAGGAAAAGTAGCATCAGTAACCCATGATCAACCAACGGTAATTGGAGAAACAATAACGGTTAAAGTGACTGTTAAAAATATTGTTGCTGATCGTATTGATATTGATATGGAAGCTTTTGATGAAATTGGACAAATTGGTACAGGTTTCAATGAACGGCATATTGTTAATAAGAAAGGTTTATTAGCACGGGCCAGTCAGAGAGAAGAAAAATTAAAAAACTTAGATTTTTAGGCCAAAACATTGGCCTTTTTTATTTGCTAAAATTCAATTATATGATACTATTACTAAAGTTAGGAGTGATAAAATGTTCGATAAATATAAAGCGATTATATTTGATTTAGATGGAACCCTTGTAGATTCTATGTGGATCTGGGAAGCTGTCGATATTGATTTTTTAGAAAAAAGAGATATGGTATTTCCAGGAGATTTACAAGGGGATATTGAAGGTATGTCCTTTACTGAGACAGCAAAGTATTTTAAAAAGCGGTTTCAGTTAACAGAAAGTTTAGATGAAATTAAAGCAGAGTGGAATGCATTAGCTTTAGGCTATTATAAAGAAAAAATACAATTAAAAGAAAAAGTGAAAGAGTTATTAGAGCACTTTAAAAATGAAGGTAAAAAAATGGGTATTGGTACCAGTAATTCTAGAACATTAGCTGAAGCCGTTGTAAAGCATCGCGGTATAGAAGATTACTTTGAAACCTTAGTGACATCATGTGATGTTAATTTTGGGAAACCAAGGCCAGATGTCTTTTTAAAAGTAGCGGAGATACTTAAGGTTGACCCTGAGGACTGTTTAGTCTTTGAAGATACCTATGCTGGCGTTATGGCTGCAAAAGCTGCTGGTATGGATTGTATTGCCATATACGATGAAATTGCAAGTGAATTAGAAGAAGATATTATTAAGGCGGCAAACAAATATATAATGTCTTATGATGAGATTATTTAGGAGAAAAAATGAAAAAGAATGATAGAGTTCAAGTAACTATTGAAGACATGAAATTTTCGAATTTAGGAATTGCCCACTTAGAAGGTAAAGAGATAAAAATTAAAAATGCTTTGATTGGACAGACAGTAGAAATTGGTTTATCAAAAATAAAAGCCAAAAAAGCTAAAGGAAAAGTTAAAGAAGTTATTAAAAGAGCTGATTATGAAATAGAAGCGCCATGCATACATTATGATGTTTGTGGTGGCTGTTCAAGACAAACCATGCCTATAGAGAACCAAGGCCAGTTAAAAGAGAAACTAGTGAAAGAATTATTCAAACGGAATAATTTTGAAGTTGAAACCTTTGAACCTATTATTCTTTCACCAGATACTTTCCATTACCGTAATAAAATGGAATATAGTTTTGGTGACGCCTCTTATGGTGGCGAGTTAAACCTAGGGATGCATAAAAAAGGTATGTTTTATGATGTTGTGAACACAACAAGTTGCTTAATTGCTACTAAGGATTCAAACAAAATTCAAGAAACTGTTTTAAACTATGCAAGAGAAAGTGGCTTAAAGAAGTATCATATTAAAAAGCATGAAGGATACTTTAGACATTTAAGTGTAAGAAAAGGTTTTAAGACAGGTGAAATACTAGTCGGCATTGTAACAACTACTCAAAATGAATTAGACTATGAGCCGCTTATTAAAGAACTATTAAACTTAGATTTAGATGGCAAAATAGTAGGGATTTTACATGTAAAAAATGACAATTTTAGTGATGTTGTTCAAGGAGAATACGACATTCTTTATGGAAGAGATTATTACTATGAAGAATTACTAGGGTTAAAATTTAAAATATCTTTTTATTCTTTCTTTCAAACAAATCCTTTAGGCGCTGAAGAGTTATACTCAGTTGTGAAAGAATATTTAGGTAATGCCAGGGATAAACGTGTCATGGAATTGTTCTCAGGAACAGGCACCATTGGACAAATCGTTTCAGATGAATCAAAGGAAGTTTTTGGAGTAGAATTGATTCAAGATGCTGTAGATATGGCCAATGAAAATGCAAAGGAAAATAACATTGAAAATTGTATCTTCATTCAAGGAAATGTCTTCAAAGAAGTCGCTTCTTTAGAGTTTAAACCAGATACAATAATCTTAGATCCACCACGTTATGGTATCCCTAAAAAAGCTTTTAATAAAATTTTAGACTTTGAAGTCGATGAAATCATATATGTTTCATGTAATGCTCAGGGATTAATGGACAATTTACATGAAGCCATACCGAGGGGCTATGAAATAAAGAAAGTAAGATGCATTGATATGTTCCCTCATACCCCTCACATTGAAACTATGTGTTTCTTAAAGAGAAAATAGAATAGTAAGTTAAGAATCTAATGATTAATTAGGTTCTTTTTAAATTAGAAAATATATCAATTGTTTTTAATAATTTGGGAAATTAATATTAAGTAAGAGACAATCAACAAATACTATGATTCAGAGTATACTTTGAGAAAACAAGAAATGCGATAAATAATATTGAATTCACAGTATTTACTTTGGGATAACTAATCCTTGTAATTTTTAATGAGCAATTATACAATAGTATTCAGTAGAAATTGGAGATAAAAATGGATAAAAAAAGTGAAATAATAAAAAGGTCTTATCATCTTATGCATTTATACGGTTATAATGGCACAAGTGTAAAAAAAATAACTGATGCCGCTGAAATACCAAAAGGATCATTCTATAATTACTTTCAAAATAAAGAAGAGTATGCTAAATGTGTGATCGAGCATTTTAGACATAAGGAGAGTATTTTCTATACGTTCGAAGAGGATGAACTTACCTCTGCTGAACAGATTAGTTTATTCTTTAAAAATCAAATTAAATATTTTAAGAAAAAGAATTATAAATATGGATGTTTTGTTGGAAATTTAACACAAGAGATGGCAGATGTTAGTCCTGTTCTTGCGAAAACAGCTGAAGATTTTCATCAATTTGTTGCAGGTCAATTGGAACAATCCTTAATAAGAGGTGTAGAATCAGGCGAGTTTGTTTTACCAGTAGATGCAAAAAAGTTATCAAATTTTTTAATTAATGCTTGGCAAGGAACATTATTAAGAATGAAGTCAAATCAGGATGATCAAGTATTAGATGATTATTTAGAAATCCTAAAAAGAATCTTGAGTTAGAGGGATTTCTTTCTTTTTTAGGATAATTAAGACGACCGGTCATCTTGATGCTGAATTTTTGTTAGATTATGAAAGGAATAAATATGTTCAATGATGATGTAAGCATGAAACAAAAAATGACGGATTTAGCAATTGAAAAATTATTAGTTAAAAAATTAGAACCACCAAAAATTGCAAAGGTGAAAAAAGAATTAAATGAATCAAAAGTCGCATTAATAACATCAGCAGGCGTGCATTTAAAAACTCAAGAAGCATTTGATGGTAAAAATGGTGATCCAACCTATCGGATAATACCAAACAATATTCGGAAAGAAGAATTGACAATAACCCATGGTCATTATGACCAAAGTGAAGCAGATAAAGATATTAATTGTGTCTTTCCAATTGAACGATTAAATGAACTAGAAGCTGATAATATAATTGGAAGTGTAGCGACTAATCATTATGGTTTTATGGGTTTTATTCAAAATTTAGAGCCTTTAATAAATGAATATGCACCAGAAGTAGTTAAAAAGCTAGTAGAAGATTCAGTTGATATAGCGATATTTTCTCCGGCTTGACCACTGTGTCATCGGTCCGTTGGATTGATACAAAGAGCAGTCGAGGCAGCAGGTATAAGAACAGTATCCGTTATGCATTTGAAAAAGACGGGGAAAAAATCACGTGTGCCAAGAATGATGCACTTAAGATTTCCATTGGGAAGAGCCTTTGGTACAGCGAATAACCCACAATTACAAAAATCAATTTTAATGGATTTATTAGAATTTTCTATAAGTGGTGGGAATGAAGAAATTAAAGTGCTAGATTATCAGTGGAAAGATTATCAATAAAGTAAGGGGATAGCAAATGATTTTAGGTATAAGCTCTAGTGGTAGAAAAAATGGTATTACAAGTAAGACTGTGAAAGAAATTTTAAAATCTAGTGAGTTAGAGTATGAATATATTTCTTTATCAGGTTTGAATATAAAAGGTTGTATTGGTTGTTTGGAATGTGCGTCAGATAATATTTGTAAAATCAAAGATGATTGGCATATGATTAGAGAAAAAATGATTAATGCCGATGCCATAGTTTTTGGCGCACCTAATTATTATGGAACAATTAATGCAATTGGTCATGCTTGCTTAGAAAGAACTTTTAGCTTTAGACACAGAGAAATTTTTAGTTTAGAAAGTAAGATAGGTGTAACAGTTAGTTCTAGTCATTCAGGTGAAATGAATGCTGTTAATAAATATATTAACAAAGTCATGTCTTCCAATCGAATGATTGTTATAGAGGATTTTGCGACTAGAGGTTATGCACAGTGTTATACTTGTGGCTATGGGCATGATTGTAATGTTGGTAATGTAGTTAAGGATCATGGTATTTTAGAAAAAATTGAAAAAGAACATTATCCGAAATATTTTAAAGAAAGGAAATATGTAATAAAAGAGGCATCAAGAATTGGTAGAGTCTTAAGTAATACCTTGAGAAAAAAAGTTAATGAAAGGAAAAAATAAATGGCTTGGATTAAAGAAATTGATATAGAAAAAGCAGAGGGAAAATTAAAAGAAGTATACGATCGGATTTTAAAAAGGACTGATAATGTAGCAAACATTTTAAAAGTCCATAGCTTAAATCCGGAAGTTTTGGAAGCCCATCTCAATTTATATGAAACAGTAATGTTTGGAGAATCGAATTTATCAAGAGCGCAACGTGAAATGATTGCTGTTGTTGTATCAAATGCTAATGCTTGTGATTACTGAGAAACTCATCACGGAGAGTCTCTTCGTATAGCATCAGAGGAAAGTGTAATGGACCAAGTAAAAAAGAATTATAAGACAGCAGATATAAGTAAAGCGGAAAAACTAATGCTTTATTATGCGGAAAAATTAACTAAGAAATCATACACAATCCAAAAGGGTGATGTAGAAAAGTTAAGAACTGTTGGCTTTTCTGATCGAGATATATTTGATATGAATCAAGTATGTGCATATTTCAATTATGTGAATCGGATTTCTGATGGATTAGGTGTTGATTTAGAAAAATAGAAAAGAAAATATTATTGATAAATAAAGTTTTTTAAATAATGATTACCTCAAATTAAGACAGTAAATGTGAAAACACTATTCTATGAATTTTGATTAAGAAAATGTAGATAACATTAAAATCCTAGGCAATAATAAATGGCAAGTCTATCTCTGTTACTTAGAAAGGTGATGATATGAGAAAGTTTAAAAAGCAAATATTAATGGTACTCATGTTATTTATATTAGTCATAATTTCAAGTTGTAATGCGACAGAAACCATTGATTCAAATAAATCTGAATCCATAGAAAATGCTGATTCAATATATGACTTAATGGCAAGCAATATTTCATCTGGTGGACCATCGCCGGATGGTATTCCTCCTATTGAAGATCCTGTATATGTTACTACTGTAGAAGCTGATACATTTCTTGAAGATTATGATCAAGTTTTTATATACGAGTCGAGTGATATCGTTTATATATATCCACAACGTATTTTGGTTTGGCATGAAATCGTGAATGATTTTATTGATAATGAAAAGATATCTATTACTTATTGTCCATTAACTGGTTCTACCATAGCATATTCTGGAATAGTAGCAGACTATAATACTGATTTTGGAACATCAGGGAAGTTATTAAATTCGAATCTTGTGATGTATGACCGTGCAACGGATACTTTAATTCCACAGATATTTGGTGTAGGAATTGAAGGGGAGCTCAAAGGAGTTGAACTAAATTCTAAACCAGTTTATTGGGGCAAGTGGTCGGATGTGAAAGCTTCATTTCCTGAAGCTATGGTTCTATCAAAAGAAACAGGGTTCATAAGAGATTATAATGATGATCCTTATGGAGGGTACAAACCTGATGAGTTTAATACATATTACTTTGAAGATGGGATACTATTTCCTGTAATGAATAAGCACCAAGGGCAGTATAATGATAAAAAAATGGTTATGGGGATTAAGCTGAATAAAAGAACGGCAGCTTTGAATCCTTCCATAGTAAAAAAAGAGAGAGTGTATAATTTTGAGATAGACTCATCACTATTAGTGGCGTTTTATGATGAAAGGATTAATAATGTAAGAGTTTTTAAATCAGAATTAGAAGAAAAACCATTAACTTTCAGCATCATCGATGGTGATATAGTAGACCAATATGGTATCAAGTGGCATGAGGATGGCTTTTCAGAAAATAGTGACCGTTTAGAAAGTGTTACTCATTTCGAAGTGATGTGGTTTGCTTGGTATGCTTTCTATCCAAAGACCCGGGTGATTGAATGATACTAAAAGGATTAAAAAGAATAAATAGTGATTCGTACATTAGACGAGTAACGACATTTATAGCAATCATATACTTTTTTATTTATCAATGGAGTATAAATTTTTTAAATATCATTGATGGGAACTCTTATTTTAACATTAGCATCTTAAAAAATTAGCAGTCGTTAATAACCAGAAGATCAGGTCTTTTTTATATCAGGGAATAGGTACTATAGATTTGTTTAAGTCTATTCAATGGGTTATTTCTCCAATGAATATTCTGCTAGGTTTCATTCTCTCAGGACTTGTATTTACAAATGTTGCATCGGCAATTTATGTTTATAAGTTACCTAAAGTCTGTCGTTTAGATAATTAACTCAGTGGATTAATCGGTATTTTGCCAAGTTTACTTGCTGGATTTGTTTGTTGTGTGGATCGGTTATACTTAGCTCGACAGTTGCGAGTTAGACATGTTAAAATCAATTAAGATTAGAAGGAGATGATTAACATGTCAGGAAAAAGATATACCGACCAGTTAAAAAACAAATCGTAAATTTATATAATAATGGAAAGCTATTATTTGATATTATCAAAGAATACGGAATGACTCGTGCTTCAGTTTATAATTGGAATAATAAATACAATTCAACTGGATCATTTAAACCAGAAGATAATACATCCGATGAACAAAAAGAACTTGACCGCTTACAAAAAGAAAATGCTCAACTTAAAATGGAGAATGATATTTTCCTCTGGATAGCAAGCTAATAAAGCAAGGGTTGCTGATATTAGGACAAAAAGACAAGTGATTTCAGCTAACAGTCATAAGTATAGTATTAGCGCCATGTGTAGAATTTTAAATATTTCACGATCAACTTATTATTATGAATCCAATAAAGCTAAAAATAAAACGTTAGAAATTTTGAAAAAATTAATTATATAAATTTTTCCGCCTGAATAGCTAAAGCAAATAAAGATAGCCGAAACAACTAGGCTACTCGAAAAATCAAAGAAGAATTAGATAAACTTGGCTATCAAGTTTCACGTCGAAAAATCGGTAATATAATGAAAGAAAATGGCTTAGTATCAAATGATACTGTTAAGCAATATAAAGTTCATAAGACCCCTGTAAATGAATCTAGAACCGAAAATGTTGTTGCACGAGACTTTGACAATCCTTCGTATTCTGAAGTTATCGTAAGTGATTTAACCTATGTCAGAGTTGGAAATAACTGGAATTACATTTGTTTAATGCTAGACCTTCACAATCGCGAAATCATTGGTTATGCTGCTGGTAAGAAGAAAGATGCAGCGCTTGTTTTAAAAGCATTCTCAAGTGTTATAGGCCGCTCAGTAGCCTAAAATTATTTCGTTCTGATCGCGGAAGTGAATTTAAAAACAAATCTCTTGATGAACTTCTAAATACTTTTAATATTGAAAGATCCTTAAGCAATAAAAAAAATCCATATGACAACGCTGCCTAAGAAGCGACTTATAAAGTTGTAAAAACAGAATTTATTAATAACTATATATTTGATACCCTTGAAGATTTGAAACGAGAATTATTTGATTACGTTAACTGGTATAATAATGTGAGAATCCATGGTTCTCTTAATTATAAAATACCAGTTGAGTATAGAGAAATTTGTCTAACTCAAAATTGTGCAGTTTAGTGTTACAATCCAAAATGCTTAGAAAAGCATAGCAAAAGTTACTGTTAGATATGATAAAAGAACATTATGAAAATAACATAAAAATAAATAATTTAGTCAATCTGCTTTCTACTTATGAAGAAACTGGAATATGATTAGGTGATCATTAGATTCCAACAAATTCGTTGTCTGTATTGACTACATGACCATATTGGCTATCTTGAGACAGAACTGCTATTATTATAAGTTTAACTAATAATACCACTTGCATTTAGATTTTATGTGTTTATATTTTCAGAAAAGAGGGATGATTATGAAGTATTTGAAAAAAGGGCTTCAGGCAATAAAAACGTATCGTATATTCATTTGTTTAGGGTTTATCCTCTTTGGTGTCATTGTAATGCTGGTCCCCATTATCAACAGTATACATACTCCCAGGGGTGATTTCACTTCAATTTTCACCGTTTTTAATTTGGGTGTCCTGTTTTTTCATTTACTGCCTAGTATCATTTGTTTTTTTGTTACCATGAAAACCAATAAGGTAGAATATATTATTATTCCTCCTGTGTTTCTTATGGCAGCTGAATTTTATTTCTTTCACGATTATTCAACCTGGATTGCTTCTGATGCCAACGCAGGTATCGCACTGATTTTTATACCCTTTTACCTGATGCTCATTTTAAGTTTTTCTTATGGTATTGCTTTTGTAATTTTGAAAATAAAAAGAAACATAATGCAAAAGCAAAAAAAATGATCTTTATTTACAACTTTTTGATGGAGAATATGTAGTTATAAATTATACAGATCATAAAATAAAAGAATATGTAGAAGAAAAATAATAGTATTTGAGTTTTTATAGATTGATAAGATGAGTTAAAAAGAAAAGCAGATTGTTAGCGTATGCGTTAAAAAAACATATGGTCATGCTCCAATAAAATGCTACAACTGTGACCAAATAATGAACTTAAAAGATATCTATTATAAAAAATATGGTAGTGTTTTGGAGTTTTGAGAAAGATGAATGCTTGAAGAAGCAAAACAAGCTAGATCAACATTAGAAGAAAAAGTAAAAATAACAAATTATGTATAGGGTCAAAGCTTAATTATATACTATGAGTAAAGGAGCGTTTATAAATAGAAGAAACCGTTAATTTAGATGCAAAAAATCCAAAACAGAAGAAAAAATACTAGAAGAAATAGTACATGATTATGAATGACGATCTTATCAAACTGAATCTAAACCATGATACAACTGTTGATTAATATAGCTGAACCCTTTATAATTGTTTAGTTCACTATTGTTAGGGTATATTTATAACTAAGTTTTAAATTTAATGGAACCTAACCAGTATTGGATGTGAAAAGATGTATGCATTATTTAATTTAGATAACAATCAAAATCGATGGGAATTATTTTTGGTTTCAATTATAATCATTGCATCGATTGCTTTTAGTTTTAATAACTTTTTATTATTTCACTCATTGATTGAATTATTTAGCATTTTAGTAGGTGTTATAATATTTACAGTGGTTTATCAATCTCAGTTCAGAGGACTAAGTAATTATATTTTAATTATTGGTATAGGTTTTTTATTTATTAGTTTTTTTGATTTTTTCCATACAGTCGCATATGATGGCATGAACTTAATTGACACTGAGGGGGCTAACTTAGCAACACAGCTTTGGATTATTGCAAGATATTTTCATAGTTTAACATTTTTATTAGCTTTTTATAGTTTTAGATATCATTTGAAATTAAATTTTATCCAAGTTTTTTTAGGCTATTTATTGGCGACTATAATTATAATCGTCTTATTAGTGATGAATATATTTCCTGATTGTTATATTAATGGTATTGGATTAACAACTTTTAAGATGCTTAGTGAATACATAATCTCTTTAATTTTCATTCTTTCCCTATATTTTGTCTATTTGTCTAGATATGAACTAAATAGATCAGTATACAAAGGATTTATATTGTCAATTATTTTTGTGATTATGTCTGAGTTGGCTTTTACTTTATACATAGATGTTTATGGTATTTTCAATATCATTGGACATGTTCTAAAATTTATTTCCTATTATATAGTTAATAGACTTGTTTTAAATATTGCCATAAAGAATCCACATGAAGTACTATTTGGTAAATTTAAAGTGACGCAAAGAAGATTAAATATACTTTTAAATCGATCAAAAATGTCATTATGTAATTGGGATATTAACAAAAAGATAATTGAATTTGATAAGAATGGGTCAGTTAATTTTGCTAATAGAACACAAATGAAATATACTGAGGAGGAATTTTTCTCGTTAATTCATTCTGATGATTTAGTGAAACTGAAAAATAAGATTAATATTTTAGATCAGGTTGAGGATAGCTCTTTTAACAGTACTTTTAGAATTGAATTAAAAGATGGTAATTATTTATGGTATAAATTAGAAGGATTTGCTTTATCAGATGGTGTTATAAATGTAATCGATCGAATCGTCTGTATTTTAAAAGACATTACAATTGAAAAAGAATTAATGAACCAATTAACAATTGAAAAAGCAAAATTCCAACAATTATTTGATAATGCTAATTTAGGAATAGCATTACTAAATACTGACAACACTATTATGAGTATCAACAAGCAATTTCAAAAGATGTTTGGTTATTCGATTCAAGAAGTTAAAGGGGAAGTTATTGATAATATAATCACGCCATCACTATCAAAAAAAGAAGGATTAGAAAATTATAAAGTTGTTTTAAATGGTGAATCACTGGAAATGGAAACAGTTCGAAAGACAAAAACAAATCAAAATATTAATGTTCTAATTCATGCTTTTCCAATACATTTGGAAAAGAATACCATTGGTATTTATGCTATTTATAGTGATATTACTAAGAGAAAAGAAAATGAAAAATACATCGAATACTTATCTTTTCATGATGAATTAACCGGGTTATTTAATAGACGATATTTTGAAAATGCAATTAGAAGATTAAATAATTCCCGTCAATTACCTATCAGTATAATAATGGGGGACCTAAATGATTTAAAGGTAATAAATGATAGTTATGGGCATAGTAAAGGAGATAAATATCTCAAAATAATTGCCAATGTATTAAAAGAATCTATTCGAGGGGAGGATATCTTAGCAAGAGTCGGTGGAGATGAATTTGCTATTATATTACCGAAAGCAGATGAAATCATAGCTAATAGAATAATTGAAAGAATTACAAATGGGTGTAATGAGATTAATAATCATTCAAATTTACCAGAAGACTTAAGTATCTCCCTTGGTTATGCAATAAAAAATTCAAAAAAGGATGATTTAGTCGAAGTGTTTAATCAAGCTGATCGAATAATGTATGAGATTAAAAATAATCAAAAATCAAACTAATATTTCTGAGTGTGGGGATTGATTAGAATACACAATATATTTAAATTAAAAGTAGATTATAGTTTAATTGATCAAATCGATTATGTTATCGTAATATATGAAGGCTAAAAAGAGAATATTGATATGATTAAAACACATATATAGGAAAGAATTATTATAAATGAAGGTTTTTATATTACCGAATTTTGATGAGAAAGTCTCGCCTGTAAGTAAAACGCAATGGGCGGGGCGGATGTCAAAAGAGTGCCTCAAGACCTATTAGCTAGTTATCTGGAGTTAACACCAGAGTCACTGAGCAGAATCAAGAAGCGTCTAGGACTCTAATATAGGATTATTTTCTAAATTTTCATTCTAATTGCTTCTTTTAAAATTAATATAGTCAAACTATAACAAGCCATGAAAGATATCGCATTGATTTAAGTCAATAAAAATAAATCAAATCCTTTGAAGATGCAACTAAATATAAAAAAATCCTTCTAGATAATAATCATCTAAAAGGATTTTTTAATGAGTATGACATGGTAAGTGCATGTATCTATAGTTTTTGTAAATCTATTTATCTTCGATATCGAGCCATCATTCTAGCTAAGCCACCACCATTTTCAGCATTTCTAAAGCCATAGGCTTGAAGAATCTTCACAGCGTATGCACTTCTTGCACCAGTTGCGCAATAAAGTGTTAAGTGTCTGTCTTTGTCACCTAATTCTGGTATTTTGTATTCTAATGCATCTAATGGAATATTAATAGAACCTGGTACAGCACCATTAGCATATTCTTCAGCCGTTCTTGTATCAATGACAAGTGGACCACTTGTGTCTAGTTTTTCTTCTTCAACAACTTCTTCTTTAACTGCTTCTTTATCTTTTCCTAAAGTTTTTTCTTCAGGCATAGGCAAGTCTAGAACAAAATTAGCTGGTTGTACTGCTCTTGTATAGTTTGATAGACTCATAAAACCACCACTTACATTAATGACATTTTCAAAACCTGCTCCAACTAATTGTCGTAAGGCTTGATGTCCTTTTTTTCCTGTTTGGTCATAAACAAGTATTAAATCATCTTTAGGTAGCTGATTCATTGATGCTGGTAATAGTTCTAACGGGATATTTATAGCACCTTCTACATGAGACTTATCAAATGAAAAGACATCTCTAACATCAATCCATAAAGCTTCTTTATCTTCTAAATATGAATCTAATTCTTTAACAGTTAATGTTGGTGAATAACCAGTATTTCTATTTTCTGCAACATAAGCTGCCATATTAATGGCATCATTTGCATTACCTAGAGGTGGCGAATAAGCAAAATCCATATCTGCTAAATCAGAAATAGTTAGCTGTGCTGCAACTGCTGTTGCTAAAACATCTAATCTTCGATCGGCACCATCATAACCAGCTGTTTGACCACCTAAAATTATACCTGTTGCTTTATCGTAAACTACTTGAACCGTTACTAATTCTGCGCCAGGATAATAAGACGTATGGTTTTCTTTGTGAACAACAATGGCATCTGCATCAATGCCTTCTTTTCTAGCTGCTTTTAAAGAAATGCCTGTAATACCAGCAATGGCTTCAAAGACTTTAACAATTGAAGTACCAATAGATCCTTTATATTCATGTTTTTTGCCCATAGCATTTTCAGCTGCAATTCTCCCTTGACGATTGGCAGGACCTGCTAAAGGAATACGCACTTTTTTATCTAATACACGATGTTCTAACTCAATCATATCCCCAGCAGCATAAATATTGTCATCATTTGTTTTTAAAGTAGAATCAACTAATAGGCCACCGGCTTCACCTAATTCAAGACCAGCGTCTTTAGCTAATTCAAGTGTCGGTCTTACACCAATGGATAATAACACCATATCTGCATCTATTTGTGTACCTTCGTTTAATAACACTTTTTTACCTTTAATTTCTGTTAATGCTTTATTTGTGTGTAAATCTACACCATATGACACTAATTCTTCTTGAATAACACCTGCTATTTCTTCTTCCATAATACTCATAACATGTGGCATCATTTCGATTACTGAAACCTTCATACCTCTTTTAGCTAAAGCTTCTGTCATTTCTAAACCAATAAAACCACCACCAACAACTACTGCTGTTTTAGGTTTCTCTTCTTTGATGAAAGAATCAATTTTATCCATATCATCTAAAGTCCATAACTTAAATACATTCTCTTGATCCGCACCTGGAAGGGGTGGTGCAATTGGTCTACCCCCTTGTGCTAAGATCAATTTTGTGTAATCATAAGCATGTTTTTCGCCAGTATTTGAATCCACTGTATGGACAATTTTATTTTCTCTATCAATTTTCGTAGCTGTTGTATGAATATGCACATTAGCATTGTATTGTTCATTAAAACTTTCAGGACTTTGTAATATTAACTTAGAACGACTTTTAATATCCCCACCAATATAATATGGTAAACCACAATTAGCAAATGAAATATCTGCTCCGGCTTCTAAAATTGTAATTTCAGCTTTTGATGAAAGCCTTCTTACTTTTGCTGCTGCAGTAGCACCAGCTGCTACTCCACCAATTATAACTACTTTTTCCATAATAACTCTCCTCACGTAATATATTCTATTTGTTTGCTTAAATCTTATGCTATAGCCCCCATGCATAGGGGGTGTAGATATATTGTAAATGCTGAAGAGACATTTGTCAATATTAAAGGAAATCTTTTCTTTAATCATTTGATAGAGTGAACACTGAATTGCTTAAAAATAAAAAGAAGAAACACTTTAAATTCTTTTAAAGTATGATACACTGATGCTATTATTAATGA
>DATFJG010000092.1:0-20191 GCA_035269305.1 Clostridia bacterium | reverse complement strand
GATATTAAAAAAGTATATTTAATGATTTTTTTCATAGGTCACCTGTCCTAGTAATTTATACCCAATGAATAGTGTAATAATTATATTTAAACAAAGAATCACTGTACCAATAGCTAAGCTCTGGCTTCTATATATGATTTCACCATTTTGAAAGTTCTGAAATGCCCAGTGCCCAATCATCTGTGGCCGAGTAGGCCCTAGAATTAATGGGATTTCTACTGCCGAAAAAATAAAAGTAAATATAATAATACCAGAATAGAAAAAACTGCTATTTATATGAGGCCAAATAATATTGTAAAAACTCTGAAGTTTCGAACTACCTAAGCTTTCAGCAATTGTCAATAATCTAAAATCAAAATGGTCAAGACTATTTAATAATACTAAAAGTATAAAAGGAGTTGTTTTCCAAATATAAGCTAAGATAATACCTTTGCCATTTAAATCATTAATTAGAATCAATCCATCACTTAGGTTATCTACGATACCTAGACTAAAGAGGATTCTATTGAATAAGCCACTTGTTGAAAAAGCATACATCATAAAGAAAGCTATGAGTAAGTATGGCGTTAAAAGTGGTAAATATAAAATCTTCTTAAAATACTTTTTTGCAATGGGGTGATTAAATATAATAAATAAAAGAAACAAAGCAATTGTTAAACTGAAAAATGTTGAAAAAGCACTTATTCTTAATGTGAAGAAAATATTTCTGATAATTTCTTGATCCAATAGAATAAAAGTTTTATCAACGAACCATCCGTTATTATAGAAATTATTACCAAAGCTTGAAAAAATTCCTGTGACAAAGCTACCAAAAAAGAAAATAGCGTTAAAAATTAGTATTGGCAAGATTAAAAATATTTTCTTATTCAAGTATTTTTTCGATCCATTCTTTTTCAATTGCTTCAATTTTATCACCTGAAAATTCTTCTAGTCTATTATTCTCAAAGGTTTCTATATCTAATTGATAGTCAACAATTAGAGTTTTAATGAGATTTCTTTCGGTTTCTGACAGATACTCTTCTTTTAGAACCATTAAATCTCCCCAGATGGATGGTTTCATTTTTTCATACTGTGCTTCAAAGGATATAAGGTAATTTATAGCTATTAAAGCACCAGCTTTTTCTTCTGAGTTAAAAGGGATTGTTAAAAAATGAGTGTTTGATAATGTTCCATCTTCTAGGATTAATGTTTTTGATGCCTCACTGAATTCACCACTTCTAATTTTTTGTATTTGATGAAAAGGTGTATATGACATTGTAAAATCAACTTCACCTTGGCTATATAAGGTATCTAAAGTACCTGAACTGTTAGGATAGGTTTCACCTTGACGCCAAAGATAAGGGTTAATATCTTTTAGGGATTCTATACCGTTGCTTTCATGATAATAAAAGTGTCTGATAAAAGCACTGCCAGTAAAATCAGGAATGCTAGGATAAGTGAACCGTCCTGGATTATTTTTAATCCATTGGGTTAAATCACCAAGTGTTTTGATTTCTTCTGTTACTCTCTCTTCATTATATACTAGAACAAACTGAGCTTTGCCAAAAGGCACTTCAAGACCATTGGTTGCCTCAGTAAAATCTAAGGGGTTTTCTTTTATGTACTTATTAAAGTTTGGTAGAACGCTGGTTAAATCGCCATAAAGCAAATTTTCATCTTTCATCAATTTAAAATTTTCACCATTGATCCATAATAAGTCAACACTACCATCAGTTTGGTTGTTTTGCTTTTCTAACAAAATCTTATTTACGATATCTTTTATATCACTTACAGGTACTGTATTGAGAGTAATGTTATATTTCTTTTTTAGATTGTCACTAACAAATTCGTCAAAATAATTATTAATAGCTGTTGAGCCGCCCCAATAGTATAAATTTACAGTAGAGTTTTTACCATTTTCAACGATCTCATCCCAGGAAAGTGTAAGTGGCTCTTGAGAAATATTTTCAGTTTTGGTACAACTGATTGCTGTAAGTGCGATTATCAATAGTACTGTTAGTATAACAATTTTTTTCATTTAAAATGCCTCCATTTTAGTTTTTTCTTTAAACATGATATAATCATTAGAAAAGGAGATTAAAATGATTATATTTGCTATTATTTTTGGAATTTTCATATCATCTTTAGTAGAATACTTATTACATAGAGTTTATCTACATCGGCCATTGCATGACCATTTGGCGAAACATCACAAAGAATACTTAGGGGAATCGTTTACCCGAGAAGTTTCTTTTGGTGATGTTGCGTCAAGTCTTGGATATATTTTATCTAATATATTAATCTATAGTGTTATTATAGCATTAATATTTCTGTTTAATCCTACTTTTGCTGTTTTTTCTTTGATTAGTGGAATAATATATACCATTTGGGTTGAAGTTGTGCATTATGAGTACCATAGTTCAAAAAAGAAATGGTTTAAAAACACAAGAGTTTTTAAATTTTTAAAGAAACATCATTATTTCCATCATCAAGTTTTTAATAAAAATTACAACATTGGTTCAAGAATATGGGATGTTTTGCTTAAAACACTAAAAGCATCTTAATCAAATAGAATCCTTTTTTGCTATGATAATAGTCTATCATAAGATGGTATATCTTTTTTTAATATTAAAAAAATTAATACTAAAAAAAATTATATTAATTTTTTTGATTAGATGTCCTTTCTAGCATCTGCTATACTTATTAGCAGTGATATAATTTGTCAAATTTGAAAAGGAGATCATAATGAAAAAAATATTTCATCGTAAGAAAATATTACTTGTTACAAGTGTTTTACTAACAATAATGATGTTTTTAACTGCTTGTAATAATGAAGGGGTTAGTGAGAATGTAGCGCCTGAAGAAAATTTGCAAGAAGAAGTGACTGAAGAGACAGACGAAAGTATATACATATCTTTAGAAGAAGCTAAATCATGGTATGAAGATGAGTCATATGTTTTTGTTGATGCTAGACTTAGTGATGCTTACAATGGATGGGCTTTAGATGGTATTGGGCGTGGTGGACATATTCCAAATGCTGTAGATTTACCGTATAATTGGTTAACTGTTGAAGTTGATGATAAAGAAGAGCAATTAGAGAAGGCATTAGAAACTAAAGGCATAACAATGGATAAAAACATTATTGTTTATGATGTTCAAGGAAAAAATGCGTTAGCAGTCTATGATTATCTAAGTGCTAAGGGTTTTGAAAATGTAGCAATGTTTGATCTGAATCTTTGGATTCAAGAAGAGTCTTTGGCTCTGGAAAAATTACCGAATTATGAGAAAGTTGTACCTGCGGCTATTGTTAAAGCTATTCTAGAAGGTGAAAAACCTGAAACCTTTGAAAATTCGAATAGTATAAAAGTAGTAGAAGCTAGTTGGGGACCAGAAGACAGTTCATATGCAAATGGTCATGTACCTGGTACAGTTCATATCAATACGGATTTAGTGGAACCTGAACCAGAATGGATGTTAGCTGAACCAGAACTATTAGAAAAATTTGCACTAGACTATGGTTTTACAAAGGACGATACTGTTATCGTGACTGGAGCAGAGCAAATGGCTGCTTATAGAGTGGCAGTGGTATTAGATTATATGGGTGTTGCAGATACACGTGTTTTAAATGGCGGTCTTAGTGCTTGGCAACAAGCAGGTTATTCAGTAGAAATGGAAAGTCATCAACCGGAGCCAACGGATAGCTTTGGTGGAGAAATTCCAATGAATCCTGATGTAATTATGACCATTGAGGAACTAAAAGTTGCTCTTTCATCTGACGAAAACTTTACATTAGTAGATAATAGAACTTGGGATGAATTTATAGGTGAGAGTTCAGGTTATTCATATCATGATAAAAAAGGAAGAATACCTGGAGCTGTTTATGGCTATGCTGGTATTGAAAATGCATATTCAATGGAATATTTTAGAAATATTGATAATACTATGAGAAATCCTAAAGAAATTAAAGAATTGTGGTCAGAACAAGGCATTGACTTTGATAACCACTTAGCATTTATGTGTGGTAGTGGCTGGCGTGCAGCAGAAATATTAGTTTATGCACAAGTCATGGGATTAGATAATACTTCCCTTTATAGTGATGGATGGATTGGTTGGAGTAATGATCCTAACAATCCATATGAAACAGGTGTACCTAAATAGAAGGTGATTAAGTGGTAAAAAGAAGTATAAAAAGTTCAATTATTATTATAAATCATATTTTACAATTCAGTATTTTAATCGGGTTATCATATCTTCAGTCTTTAACGAATACAAAAGCTTTGGTTATGCGTCATCTATACCAAAGGAATTTAGATTTTGAATCTCATTTTTTGTCTGATTTTGGATTAATTGTGCAGAACATCTTTTTATTCATTTTGTTGGTCAGTGTAGTATTTTATCTAAGAAAAGTTATTGAAAAAGACAGACGTTATATAAAAATAATTGAATCTATACTATTTATAATATTGATTATAATAATGCTAGGTGTTATAAATTTAGATTTCTTTAAAAATTTACTCGTATATGGTTACTTAATATTAGGGTTGTATTTAGTTATACTTATTCAAAGTATGAATATAAAAATTGTATCAAAAGAACAGAAAGAGTAATTATGAAAAAAGAATTAAAGTCAAAGATAATATTAGAAAAAAGTAAGCAAATAGCACAGGCATGTAGAGGAGATGCCTGTGCTATTTGTGTTAAGGATTGTTTAATGTTAGATGAATTTATGCAATCACCTAAAACCTTCTTTAATAGTTATATAGAAAATCAAATTGTTGATCCACTCCTTCCTTTTTCTTGCACCCAATGTGGTCATTGTGAAAAGATTTGTCCCGAGGGTATTAAAGTCTATGAAATATTTGATGAGATGAAAAAAGAACTTCAAATAACATCAGGTTTTAGACCTGTGTTAAAGAGTCATTACAGTGTTTATTTACACCAGAGTTTCAGTCAAACAAAGTTAGTCAAAGGTTCATCTAAAGGAGAATATAGACGGGCATTTATGCCAGGATGCTCATTATCGGCTTATAGTCCGATTTTGGTTGAAAAAACTTTTGAATACTTAAAAAGCATTGATCCAATAATAGGGTCTATCACAAATTGCTGTAGTAAACCTCTACAAGATCTTGGACACCAGAAGTCTTTTAGTAATCAGATGAACAAGTTCATTGATGAGGTTTCGTCTAAAGGAATCCATGAAATTATTGTTGGTTGTCAAAATTGCTATGATACACTGAAAAAAGAATATCCTGAAATAACGATAAAAACTATATGGCATTTTTTTGACGAAGAAGGCTTACCAGAAATTTCGAAGAAAAATAGACTATTAAATAAGTCCTATGTAATTCATGATCCTTGTCCCGTTGACAGTTCTCCTGAAATAAAGGAATCTATCCGTCGTATTATTAAGAAGTTAGGTTGTGAAATTAAAAATGACAATAGTGATTTATTTTCTAAATGTTGTGGATTAGGAGCTATGGTAGGTGTGAGTAATTTACCTTTATCTAAAAAAATCACTCATCAAAGGATTAAAGAGCTTAATAATCAAAGTGTAATAAATTATTGTGCTGCTTGTACAGAAGTAATGGGACAAGGTAACCAAAAAAGCTATCATTTACTTGAATTGATATTTAATACACCAGTAAATAAGAAGAAAAGCACCCTTAAAAAATGGTTAAATAGATGTATAACAAAACAAAAGATCACCTAAAAAAGGAAGGTTATGATGTATTTAATGAATATTTCGAATAGCATGTATGACTTAGAAAAATTTGGTGGACAGTGGCATCATCTTGAGAAATTTATAAAAAAACATCAGCTTGATGGTGTTGAATTGATTCTGTATAAGGATAGATATTTAGATGAAATTGGTCCAAAGCACTTAATCGGTTTACATTTAAGATATTTTCCAACCTGGCTGGAGTTCTACAAGAATGATCAAAAAGCATTGAATGATATTTTTAATACCCAAAAGGCCATTGAAGACTATTATGGTGGGTTAAAACCGAAAGTATTAGTTGATGTGTTCAAAGAAGAATACGAAAGTGCTAAAAAACTTGGTGTTGAATATATGGTTTACCATGTAGGCCATGTAACAAATGCCGATGCTTTTAGTTTTGAATTTGAGTATTCAGATGAAGATGTTCTTAATGCCACTGTTGATATTGTTAATCAAGCCTTTGACCAAGACAGTGATATTTATTTGCTATTTGAAAATTTGTGGTGGCCAGGAATGAATCTATTAGACCAAGAAAAAACGAAAATGTTTTTAGATCAAATAAATTATAAGAAAAAAGGGATTATGTTGGATTTATCTCATCTAATGATTACGAATCCAGATTTAAAAACTGCAAAAGAAGCGACAGAGTATATTATAGAAAGAATTAATGGTCTTGGTGAGTTAAAAGAATATATTAAGGGGATCCATTTAAATATGTCTTTATCAGGGGAGTATCTTAAAGAAAACCATAAACCTAAATATCAAGATATCAGTAAAATGTCTAATGGTTTTAAGAAGTATCAGAAAATTGTGGAGCACATTAAGAGAATTGACCAGCATTTACCATATGATGATGTAAGTGTTAATGAGATTATAAAGTTAGTGAAACCAGAATACATTGTTTTTGAGTTTTCTTCAAAAACTTATGATCAAATTGATGCGTACATATATAAGCAAAACAAGATATTAAATCGGTTGTAAGATTTCTAGTGCTTCTATGATATAATACAGTTGAAATGGGGGCACTCTATGGATGAAAAATTAAAAGAACTGAATCTTAAAAAAGAAAAAATTGCTTATGATCTCATTAGTAAACTTGATCAGAAAATAATTGAAGAAACGCATTTAACTTATGATAAGATTACTGAATATATTTATTATATTTTAGAATACATAGCAGCATCAATAGAGTTAGATGATGAGAGAATCATTATTGATTATCTCTATTGGCTAAAGAAGTTACTAATGAGTAATGGTTTGCCTGAAGGGTTGTTGCAGAATAATCTTGAAGGTTTAAATCATATGATTTACAGGCGTACCATGAATAAAAAGATAGCTAATATTTTAAATAAAGGGATTCTAGCACTTGAGAAGGATAGATCACCTATAAAAAAAGATAATTCTTCAAATTATTTGCAGGATGAAGCGCAACAATATTTAAATTTTGTATTGAATCAAAAAAGAGAATCAGCATATGTATTAATTAATAATTTACTAAATAAGCAAAAAATTCCAATAAACGATTTATATTATTATATATTTGAAAGATCTCAGAATGAAATAGGTGCCAGGTGGGAAAGAAATGAAGTAAGTGTTGGAGAGGAGCATTATGCCAGTGCATTTACTCAAACAATCGTAGCAAGCTTATATCCCAGAATTTTAAGATCAGAAACTACAAAAGAAAAAGTTATTTTAATGGCCATTGAAAATGAAACACATGAACTGGGCATTCGAATGATTGCTGACTTATTTTCATTAGATGGATGGGATGCTCATTATTTTGGTGGGGATGTACCCATTGATGATATACTTTCTGTTATTAAAAAGAACAAACCATATATAGTTGTTATCTCTGCAACTTTTTCAAAAAACATCATTTATGTTAAACGATTAATTGAGAATCTGAAAAGAGAATCAATAGAAACAAAAGTCTTTGTTGGTGGTCATGCTTTTAACAGATATCCGGATTTAGCGAATAAGATCAAAGCAGATTACTATACGAAGGATTTTAAAGAAATATTAAACTCAGCTAATAAAATTTTAGAAAAAGAAAAAAAGTAACTTAGAGAAAATTTTAGGTTACTTTTTTTCATTTAATGCATTTTCAATAGATTTTAAGTAAGCTTTGGATGTAATTGTTGCGCCAGATATGGTATCAACTGAGATTTTCTGTTCTTTAATAACTCTTTCAAAAACTATATTTGAAACTTCCTTCTTTTCAAAAACCACTCTTTGTATTGGTCGGATTGCTTTAATTTGTCCATTATTGATAGTGACTTCTACTGTATTTTTCCAACGACCTTCTGAGTAATGACCTGTATAGATACCATCAGATAAAGCATTCATATTAACATCTGTAATATGAATAGATTTATAAGAATCGGTACCACGACTAAGATAAAATGTTAAGCCGATAGCAACTATAAATAGAAAGCTAATGAAAATAGTAATTTTTTTTAAGATTTTTTTCATTTCTTAATACCTCCAATCATAAATTCAACTTCCTTATTAATAAGATCTATTACTTCTGTCATTGTTGTAAGGTCTCTATTATTATTAAAGAATAATAGCTTTCCATGTATAGAAGAAATGTTCAATTGATGAATAATGTTAACAGCCTCTTTATTAATGATACCTTCTTCAACAGATTTATTTAAGTGTTTAAGTAGTAAATAACCAGCCGCTGGTTCAGCTGTTTTGGCCAATAACTGGGTTGGATAATCTCCTAAATCTTCTAGAAATACAAGTTGAAATAAGTTGGGATTTTCTGCAAAAAATTTAAAATATGTTGCATTATATTTTTGAATAATTGATACAATATCTAAACCATTTGTTTTGATAGAGCTGATCTCTTTTGAACATTTTTCCAGATAGTCAAGGGCACAGTATGCTAATAATTCTTTTAAATCATTAAAATAGTTGTAGATGGTTGCGTAGGAGTATCCAGATAACTCTCCAACTTTTCTAGCGGTTACTTGATTGGCGCCATCTTTTTCGATGATTTCTTTAGCAGCATCAATAAAGTATTGAAGAGTTCTTTTTCTTTTAATAGACATTTTTGCCATCTTTAATAACCTCCTCATAATAAGTAACCAAAGGTTCAATATTTTTTTCTTTTGTAAAATCCACTGGTTGTTCATAAGCATTTAATAATCCTTTTTCATCAGGGGTGCGGTCTTTTGGATCCTTCTTTTTAATACTACGTTTCATCATAAGCATTAAACCTTTGTCGATTAGATTGAGGTCATCAAAATTAAAACCGCCACGTAAGTAAAAGAATTTTACACGTTCTTTTTCATTAGGGGTAAAATTAGCCGTCATCAGTTCATCCTTCAAACCATCTTTTGGTGGTGTTGCACCAACTGCGAAAACAATTAAGTTTTGATTTCTTAGTTGAGACTTGAATTTTTTTAGTCCTAAGATCCCTGAAGCATATAAACTCCCGCCGTAGATAACCCAGTCATAGTCATCTAGACTAATTTTTTTAGATTCTTCATAGGAATATATTGGACATTTTAGTTTTTCGCTGATGAGTTCAGCATACTTCTTTGTAAAGCCTGTTTTTGATCGATAGATAACAATAGTTTTCATTTATGCCTCCTTTAAATTAACAACGTTAATATTATTAACAATGTTAATATACAATGGATCTTTTTCCTTGTCAAGAAAAAGAAATAAATTTTAACTAAATGCTTTATTTTTTAAAATATATAATGTATTATTAGTGTAATATGCAAATGAATTGTTATAAAATTGGAATGAGTTCAGCAAGGGTGGGTTAGATGAAAAATTATTCAATGGAAAATTTAGAAATGGTGAGTCCAATTTTGGATTCTATTCATAATGCAATTATTGCTATTGATCTCAATGATAAGATTATTATTTTTAATGATTATTGTGAGAAATTTTTTGGTATTAGTCGAGAAAGTATTTTAAATAAAAACATAAGAGAACTAATTCCAGATTCTAAGTTACCTCAAGTTTTATCTACAAGGCAAGAACTTATAGGAGAAGAGTTCAGCATTGATGAAAAAGTAATTTTCACGAATAGGACCTTATTGAAAAACAAAGACAATGAAGTTATTGGTGTCATTGCTTTATTCTCCGATGTTGAAGAGATCCAGAAAGTAAGAGATAATCTAAAAGAAGTTGAAGAAAATTTAGAAGTTTTAGAAACTGTTTTAGATAGTGGTTATGAAGGAATCATTATCGTTGATGAAAATGGTTATATAACAAAATTTAACAAAGCTTATCAAGAGTTTTTAAATTTAAAACCTGAAGAAGTTTTAGGAAAACATGTAACGGATGTTATAGAAAATACCCGAATGCATATTGTTCTTAAAACTGGCAAAACTGAAAAAGGTCATGTTCAGAATATTCAAGGCCACGATATGATTGCAACGAGAATACCTATTAAAAAAGATGGAAAAATTATTGGTGCCATTGGTAAGGTACTGTTTCAAGATGTTAAAGAATTAGAATCTTTAGCAAAAAGAATGAGTCAAACGAAGGAACACTTAAATTATTATAAAAGTGAGATTAAAAAATTACAAGAAGCAAAATACTCATTCGACAATATTATTACAAAAAATCCACAGATTAAACAACTAAAAAAAATAGGTTTACAAGCAGCGAACAGTTTTTCTACAGTTCTTATTATTGGAGAAAGTGGTACAGGAAAAGAATTATTTGCTCATGCCATTCATAAAGCAAGTAGTAGAAAATTTGGTGCTTTTATTAGAATTAATTGTTCTGCAATACCTAAAAACTTATTAGAGTCAGAGTTATTTGGTTATGAAAAGGGGGCATTTACTGGTGCAAATGATTCTGGTAAGCCTGGAAAATTTGAAATGGCTAATGGGGGGAGTATATTTTTAGATGAAATTGGTACCATGCCTCTTGAAATGCAAGCAAAAATGTTAAGAGTAATCCAAGAAAAAGAAGTGGTAAGAGTTGGTGGTAATAGAACCATTGACTTAGATATTAGAATCATTGCTGCGACAAATGAAAACCTTTTGAAACTTGTTGAAAAAGGAAAGTTCAGGGAGGATTTATATTATCGATTAAATGTTATCAATATTGATATACCGCCGCTTAGAAAAAGAAAAGAAGATATTCCAGTTCTTGCAAAGCATTTGTTAGATGATTTTACAAATGAGATGCAATTGCCTGGTATGACTTTCCACCAAAAAACATTAGAAATTATGAAAGGCTATAGTTGGCCAGGGAATGTTAGAGAACTACGAAATTGTGTAGAAAGAAGTATTCACTTATCACCAACAAATGAAATAAAACCTTTGAGTCTTCCAGAAACTGTGAACAGTACTGGAGAAAAAGTCTTTGAAGAAACTTATGCTTTAGAAGAAGTTGTTTCCAAAGCAGAATACAATGCTATTTTGGAAGTTCTTAAAAAAACAAATGGCAATAAAACAGAAGCAGCCGAAATACTAGGGATTCATCGGACATCTCTTTATTACAAAATTAATAAATATGACATTAGATTTGAGCCTTCAAGTAAATAATTGAAGGTTTTATTTTTTTTTGAATGACATATTAACATAAAGTAATGAATTGTGTATTAATATTCAGACGGTTAACATCAAGTGTATTAATTTTAATACACACCCTTAGAAATAAGTGATTACATAATTTGTAAGTTTTATCTATAGTTTAACACAATTAAGTGTATTAAAATTAATACACTTACGAAAGATGATTTTAGTTAGAAAAAAAGAAAAGGCTAAATGACAACGTTTTCCCTTTGGTACGCAACTTGCAATACAGTAAACTGAAGGGAGAGATGATATGAGTAAAATA
Organism: Clostridia bacterium; assembly: GCA_035269305.1. GTDB lineage: Bacteria > Bacillota > Clostridia > Peptostreptococcales > Acidaminobacteraceae > DATFJG01. The sequence continues at coordinate 8,676 of DATFJG010000092.1, read as the reverse complement.
AAGTCAATTAGTGAAGTATTAGAGATGATACAGTCTGGAATGACTGTCGCTTCAGGCGGGTTTGTTGGTTTTGGTCACCCTGAAGAAATCACGAGTAATCTTGAAAAAGTTTTTTTAAAAACAGGAGAACCAAAAGATTTAACAGTAGTATATGCAGCGGGTCAAGGGGATGGTCAAGGAAAAGGTGCAAACCATTTTGCCCATGAAGGTTTAGTCAAAAAAGTAATTGGTGGTCACTGGGGCTTAGCTCCAGATCTAGGACGATTAGCGAATGAAAATAAAATTGAAGCCTATAATTTACCACAAGGCGTATTGTCACATATGTTTCGAGCGATTGCAGGGAAAAAGCCAGGCGTTATTACACATGTTGGTTTAAGAACCCTTGCAGATCCAAGAGTACAAGGTGGAAAACTAAATGATGTTACAAAAGAAGATATCGTTGAATTAGTAGAGTTTGATGGAGAAGAGTACTTAAGGTATAAGCCGTTTCCAATTGATATTGCGTTGATTAGAGGGACATCAGCAGATGAAAAAGGTAATATTTCTTGTGAAAAGGAAGCTGTACCTTTAGAAAGTCTATCCATTGCTCAGGCGGCAAAGAATTCTGGTGGGAAAGTAATCGTACAAGTGGAAAGAATTGTAAAAAATGGTTCTTTAGATCCAAAGCTTGTTAAGATCCCTGGAATTTTAGTAGATGCTGTAGTGATTGGATCAGAAGAAAATCATATGCAATCCTTTGCAGAAAAATATAATCCAGCTTATTCAGGTGAAGTCAAAGCACCTTTAGGCTCTATAAAACCGTTAAAATTAAATGAAAGAAAAATAATTGCAAGAAGAGCTGCAATGGAGCTTATACCGGATGCTATCGTGAATCTTGGCATTGGTATGCCAGAGGGTGTTGCTAGTGTTGCATCTGAAGAAGGTCAAGGTGAAGAAATGCATCTAACTGTTGAATCTGGACCAATTGGTGGCATTCCTGCAGGTGGATTAAACTTTGGTGCTTCAACAAACCCAGAAGCAATTATTGACCAACCCTATCAATTTGATTTCTATGATGGTGGTGGATTAGATGTTGCATTTTTAGGATTAGCTCAATGTGATCAAATAGGAAACGTTAATGTAAGTAAGTTTGGTCCTAAAATTGCTGGTGTTGGTGGTTTTGTAAATATCACCCAAAATGCTCAAAAAGTAGTTTACTGTGGTACATTTACTGCCAGCGGATTAAGAGTAGCTGTTAACAATGGTGAATTAATTATTGAGAATGAAGGTAAGATAAAGAAACTTGTAAAAGAAGTTGAACAGATTTCATTTAGCGGATTGTATGCCAACGAAATAGGTCAGGAGATAATATATATAACGGAACGAGCAGTTTTTGAACTAAGTAAAAATGGAATAAAGTTAACAGAAATAGCACCAGGTGTTGATTTAGAAAAAGATATTCTTAACCAGATGGGATTCAAACCGGAAATTGCTGAACCATTAAAGAAGATGGATCAAAGAATTTTTATAGATGAACCAATGGGTCTAAAGATTAATAAATAAGGGAGGATAATAATGAGATTAGAAGGAAAAGTAGCTATCGTAACAGGCGGCGCTCAAGGTATTGGAGAAACAACTTCAGTATTATTTGCGAAAGAGGGGGCAAAGGTTGTAGTAGCAGATTTTAATGAAGAAAAAGGTAAGGCAACAGTTGAGACTATCAAAGAAAACGGTGGCGAAGCAATATTTTTTAAGATTGATGTTTCAAATTATGAACAAGCTAAAAATATGATTGAAAAATGTCATGAAGCTTTTGGTAACCTAGACATATTAGTGAACAATGCTGGGATTACAAGAGATGGTTTCATGGTTAAAATGACAGAAGCTGATTGGGATGCTGTTATTAACGTAAATCTTAAAGGTGTTTTTAACTGTTCTAAACATGCGGCAATTTATATGATGGATAATGATGGTGGTGTCATTATTAATGCTTCATCTGTTGTAGGTTTATACGGAAATATTGGACAAGTAAATTATGCGGCTACTAAATTTGGTGTCATCGGTATGACGAAGACTCTATCAAAAGAGTTAGGTTCAAGAGGTGTAAGAGTAAATGCCGTTGCACCAGGTTATACAAATACAGCAATGATGGATAGTGTACCAGACAAAGTATTGACTAAATTAGAAAACAAAGTGCCACAAAAGAGATTAGGCGAAACAGAAGACATCGCTTACGCGTACTTATATTTAGCATCAGACGAAGCTAAATATGTCAATGGAGAAGTATTAAGTGTTGATGGTGGTTTAGTATTAGGTTAATCATTTGATAAGAAAAGTGTACTTGATTAATAATCATTACATTTTTCTTATTAGATTCAAACAATAGAGATTAGAACTTAATTAGATTAAGTTCATTAGAAAAAGGAGGAGTTTAATTGTTAGGAGTAATGGCAATCATTTTAACATTATTAGCATTAATGTATTTCGCTTACAGAGGTGTAACAGTTTTAATACTAGCACCAATACTTGCAATGGCAGCAGTTCTATTTGCTGGTGAATTACCACCATTATACGCATTATCAGAAGTATTCATGCCAGCAGCAGCAGGCTATATTTCAAATTATTTCCCAATTTTCCTTACAGGGGCAATTTTTGGAAAACTAATGGGCGTAACTGGTGCAGCAACAGCAATTGCAGATGTTGTATCTGATAAGTTTGGTAAAAAACGTGCAATTAGTGCAATTGTAGTAGCAACTTCATTTTTAACTTATGGTGGGGTTTCATTATTTGTAGTAGTATTTGCTATGTATCCAATTGGTGCAACTTTATTAAGAAAAGCAGATCAACCCAAACGATTGTTACCAGGAGCAATCGCTCTAGGTGCATTTACATTTACTATGACAGCATTACCAGGGTCACCACAGTATATTAATGCAATGCCAACAATATTCTTTGGAACAGATATTTATGCAGCGCCAATACTTGGCTTAATTGCAGCTTCTATTATGTTTTTTGGTGGCATAAAGTATTTAAATTATCGAGCGGCTAAGTTAGTAGCAGCAGGTGAAGGTTATGGAGATCATCCAAATGAGAACTTGCATGCATCTGATGGTAACATTCCAAGATTTGCGAAAGCGATTACACCAATTATTATTGTATTTATTTTAAACTTTATTTTAACAAATTATTACTTTAAGTTACCAGGTGTTATTGGTAAATATGAGGCAATTGGTGCAGGCATCAATGGTACTTGGCCGGTAATTATTGCTTTATCTACTGCAATCGTGTTTATCATACTTACGATGAAAGAATATTTACCAGATGTTAATAAAACTGTATTTGACGGCGCTGTTGGTGGACTATTACCAATATTCAATACTGCTTCTGAGGTAGGTTATGGTGGTGTTATCAAGTCATTAGCAGCTTTTGCAACAGTAAAAGGTGGTATCGTAGCGATGGGTATTCCTTCAATTTTCAAAGTAGGAATTTCAACAACTTTATTAGCAGGGATTGTCGGTTCATCTTCAGGTGGTACTGCAATTGCTTTAGAAGTATTATCACAAGATTTCTTGGCAATGGGGATACATCCAGAAGTACTTCATAGAGTTATGATCGTAGCAGCCGGTGGATTAGATTCGTTACCACATTGTGGCGCAATCATTACATTATTAGCGGTAACTCAATTAACACATAAAGAAGCATATAAAGACATTGCTTTTAATACAATTTTACTACCAATTTTAGCAGCAACAACAATATCAGTATTCTATTTAGTAACAGGAATTTATTAAAAAGGAGTAAATTATGACAGTTAGTATTATAGGAACAGCACATACAAAATTTGGAAAGTTAGACGAAGATGTATACCAACTACTGGTGAAAGCCGGTAGTGAAGCACTAGAAGATTCTCAGGTTGAAGCGAAAGTTATTGATGGTATATGGATTGGAAACTACAGTGGTGGCGGTTTTAATAATCAAGAACATTTAGCACCGATTGCTTTAGATATCCACCCAGATCTGAGATTTACACCAGCTACTCGTGTTGAAAATGCTTGTGCTTCTGGTTCAGCGGCTATTAGAGCTGCAAAGAACGCCATTGAAGCAGGGGAATGTGAATATGCTTTAGTTATTGGTGTTGAAAAAATGAACCAATTAGACACAAAAGGTGTAACAAAAGTACTAGCAATGGCATCACATTGGGAAAAAGAAGCAAAATTTGGGTTGACTTTCCCAGGATTGTTTGCTGAATTTGCTAAAGGATATATGAAGGAATACGATATCTCTGAAGAAGAAATGAGAGATACATTAGCGATGATTAGTTCTAAGAACTACAGAAATGCATTAGAAAATCCTTATGCACATTTACCATTAGACTTAAGTAAAGAAGATGTTTTAAACTTACCAGATAAAAAGAATCCAATGATTGCTTATCCATTGCGGTTAAATGATTGTTCATTGGTATCTGATGGGGCAGCAGCTATTGTTTTAACAAGGACTGAAAATGCTAAGAAAATGGAAAAAGATGCAGTTGAAATTGCTTCTTTGGTTCATATTACAGATTACTTAGAGTTAGAAAAACGACCTCAATACGTATTTGAGGGAAGTAAAGTAGCTGTCGATCAAGCATATGAAAAGGCAAATATTACTGTTGACGATTTAGATTTTGCTGAGGTACATGACTGTTTTACAATAGCAGAGTTATTAGCATATAATGCGATTGGCCTAGTTGAAAATGGAAAAGAGAGAGAAGTTTTACTAGATGGTACTGTATCAAAAGAAGGGAAGTTGCCTGTAAATATTTCTGGTGGCTTAAAGGCAAAGGGACATCCTGTGGGAACTACTGGTGTTTCTATGGCTGTATTAGCTACAAGACAGTTATTAGGTAATGCTATTGGTTACCAGTTAGAAAACCCAAAGGTAGGTTTAACTCTTAACTTTGGTGGAAGTGCCGTAAGTAGTTATGCAACTGTATTTAAAAAGTTATAAATTCAATTAATTCATCAATTTCAATTCAAAAGACCCCTTCGCTTAGTTTTCAGTGAAGGGGTCTTTGTATTTAAGTAATTGTCTACTAAAAAGCCCAATTACCATTTTCAAATATTTTTACCATATTACCATTTTTTTCGTATGCTAAAATTTCTAGTTCAGGGCTACCAACCATGAAATCAACATGAATTAGACTATTATTAGCACCCTTAGCCTTTAATTCTTCTCTAGAAAGATTTGAACCGTTTTTCATGGCATAAGCATAAGAGCGGCCTAAAGCAAAATGAACAGAAGCATTTTCATCAAATAATGTGTTATTGAAAAGAATACCAGTATTTGAAATAGGAGAGTCATCTGGGACTAAAGCCACTTCACCTAGGTACTTAGCGCCTTCATCATTATCTAATAACTTTTCTAAAACTTCATAACCTTTATCAGCATAAAAATCAACAACTTTCCCATCTTTAAATGTGAATCCGAAATTTTCAACTATTTTTCCGTTAAGACTTAGTGCTTTGGTTGATTTTAGCCTTCCGTTGACTTTTAAATAGTGTGGCGTGGTAAAGACTTCTTCAGTTGGAATGTTTGCAACAAAGGCATCGCCACTAGTACTTTCCTTTGAACCACCCATCCAGTGATGTTCTTCAGCTAAATAACATTCTAAGTCTGTGCCAGGACCTTTAAAAACTAACTTTTCAAAATTTTTATCATTTAAGAACTTCTTGTATTTTTTTAAAGCATTGTCATGTTTATTCCAAGCGTCAGTTGGATTGTCCCTGTCTACCCTTGTGGCTGCAAATATATTTTCCCATAATTTTTCAATGGCTTCCTTTACTGAAAGTTCAGGAAATACTTTAGTCGCCCAAGCTTCAGATGGCATAGCAACGATAGACCACTTAACCATTCCAGACATTCTGTACTTCATAATCGGTTCAACTGCTTGAGAAGCTGTCTTTTGATCTTTTGCAATAAGATCGTTGTCAATAGCTTTTAATAATTCAGGGTCTGGCGCAGCAATAAATAACTGATGATAGTTATCTTTGTACATGGCTTCAAAGGCATCAATCTTCCACTGAGGAAAATTTTCAAATACAAAATCCTTTCCATGGTTGTATCGAATCAGCCGCATGTCATCATCAGCCAATTGAAACTCAACATGCTTAGCCCCACGATCATAAGCAATGGCCATTATTTTTTTTGCTAAAGGAAGAGTTGAAGTGTTTCCTTGTAGAATAAGGCCTTCCTTTTCTTTCAGGTTTATACCAACATCCACTGCTAAAGCAGCATATTTTTCTAAGTTTTTTTCAAGATTTTTCATGAATGCATCACTCCTTAAAATTTAATTGTTTCGCATCTCTAAGTATATTTTAACATATTAAAATGATAAAAAAAAAGAATTATATTAATTGATCATTATCTGGGTAAATAGAATAATAAGAGATAAGAAATGAGAGGAGAAAATATATGGAATTAGTACCTATTGGAAGAGTTCACAGTGATTTTAAAACAAAAGAAGAAGCACCAAGACAAGGTAGACTAGTCAACAATATTTCAACGATAGAAATATTTCCGGAGTATGTTCCTGGGATAAAAGAAGTTAAAGAGATGACACATATTATTGTACTTTATTGGGGAGATCAGTCCAACCGACAGGTGATACGTACCAAAACGCCTTTTTCAACAACAGAGATTGGTGTTTTTGCAACGCGTTCGCCGAATCGACCGAATCCAATTGCATTTTGTGTTTGTGAAGTGGTAGAAGTGACAGCACACGAAATAAAGGTTAGACACTTAGATGCTTTAGATGGAAGTAGTGTGCTGGATCTTAAAGTATATTCCTCTGAATTAGATAGTTATCCGGAAGCAAAATCACCAGATAAAAAGCTTAAAAGGAATAAATAAAATATTTTTTGTGAAATTCATAGTCATAATATCAACACATATGAATAAATTTTCATGCATATGAAATTTTGTTAATTTTTTGCTGTATAAAATGGTTAAAAATATTCTTTTAGACTCAGTAGCTTGCATTTTTATACAAACGATGTATAAAAATGCCTGGATTGACTTGAGTTGCTATAGATGTTATTATATAGATGTTACTTGGAGTTTGTGAGATGAACAAAAGGGGGGAGTATATGAAAGAAGTGTATAAAAAAGATCTAATAAAAGACTTAAAATCACTGATTAGTATACCAAGTGTATTGAATGAATCAGATGATCAGTTTCCATTTGGTGAAAATATTAACAAAGCTTTAGAAAAAATGTTAGAAATTAGTCAAAAATTAGGCTTTAAAACTTATTATAATAAATACTATGGTTATGCAGAGATTGGAAGGGGTAAGGAGCTCATTGGCATTTTAGGGCACCTAGATGTTGTTCCAGCAGGTGATCTAGACCAGTGGCAGACAGATCCCTTTAAAGGGGTTATTAAAGATGATAAACTCTATGGACGGGGAACCCAAGATGATAAAGGGCCTACCCTTGCAGCTATGTATGGTGTCAAAGCTTTAATGGATGAGGGGATTGAACTGAATAAAAGGATTCGATTCATCTTTGGTTTAGACGAGGAAAATTTATGGCGAAGTATTGATCGGTACTTAGAGAATGAAGAACAGCCAGATTATGGGTTTACACCGGATTCTGTATTTCCAATGATTAATGCAGAGAAAGGATTATTACAAGCAAAAATTATTTCTAAAGAAAAATCACCGATAGAATTAGTTGCTGGTAATGCATTCAATGCGGTTCCAGGAAGGGCCATTTATACTGGCGAAAGAAAGGAAGCCTTAATAAACGTTTTAAAATCATTAGATTATACCTATGAATCTACTGAAAAAGGAATAGAAGTGATTGGTGTCGGTTCCCATGCATCAAAGCCTTCAGAAGGTGTTAATGCTATTACCCGTTTAGTTGAAGCATTATCCATGATTGACTATGGCTCTAAAGGTATTGACTTAATTAATGAAGTTTTTAATGGAAAAATCAATGGTGAAGGCTTTATTGATAATTGTTCAGATGAAATTTCGGGACCGTTAACAGTTAATTTAGGAAAAGTAGAAATGAATGATACCCATCAAATGATTGGATTAGATATTAGGATTCCAGTGACTTTTGAAAAAGAAATTGTTGTTTCTAAACTAAAAGAAAAAGTAGAAAACTACGGGTTTGAGTACCATGAGTATGATTACTTAAAATCAATTCATATACCAAAAGAACACTTCATGGTTCAAAAGTTAAGAAAAGTTTTTGAAGAAGAAACTGGACTTGATTCGAAACCACTATCTTCTGGTGGTGCAACTTATGCAAGAGCAATTGATAATTGCTTAGCTTATGGCGCCTTATTTCCTGGCGATGAAAAAGTTGAGCACAAAGCAAATGAATATATAAAAATAGAAAATCTTTATAAATGTGTAGATATTTACTCGAAGACTATAAAAGCATTACTTGATAAGGAGGTAATAAAAAAATGAAGAAATTTACAATGCCATCAGCATATACGATTTTAATAGGTATTATAATTGTTGTAGCATTATTAACCTATATTGTACCAGCTGGTGAGTATCAAATGGTAGAAGATGAAGGGACTGGACGAATGGTTCCGGTGGCAGGAACTTATGAAGAAATTGAATCCACGCCTCAGGGGATTACCGATGTAATTGTTGCACCGATTAAAGGGTTTAAAGACGCAATCGGCGTGGCATTATTTGT